>NZ_JASLCN010000222.1 GCF_030151805.1 Fluviicola sp. | reverse complement strand
GGGTGCAAAGGTAATCAACTTTTCTTTTTTAACAAGCCTTTGTCAAAATATTTTTAAAGTTTTTTTTTGATAACCTTCTCTTTTCAAATACTCCCTTTCTGAAGCGCTTATCGTTCTAAGCGGCTGCAAAAGTAATCAACTTTTTTATTCTGCAAAGTTTTTTAAAAACTTTTTGTTAACCTTTTCTTCATTTTCAACTCTCCGTTTCCGAAGCACTTATCGTTCTAAGCGGGGACAAAGGTACGCACTCTTTTTACTTTTCCAAGTGTTTTAAACATTAATTTGTTCAATTTTTTCCATCAACATTGTTAAGTCACTGAAATATGAATAGTTAAACTTCAAAGTTTTTTTTCTTTTATTTCTTCGTCAACAAAGCTTTCAGCAATTCAATCCCCGAATCGTCGTTAGATACCGTCCCGGTAGTTCCTTCCAGGATGTTTCGTACCACCAAATCCCGTCCTATTTGCCCGATCATGAGTGATTTTTTTCCTTCAAGGAGTAATTCAACAGCTTTCACTCCCATTCTTGTGGCTAAAATCCGGTCGAAAGCAGACGGACTTCCTCCTCTTTGAATGTGTCCTAATATGGAATAGCGTAAATCGTATCCTTTTAAGTAAGGTTTCACTTTTTCCATGATCTCTTTTGCTCCACCTTCTTCGTCTCCTTCTGCAACTATTATAATAGAACTCCGGATTCCTTTGTTCTGATCCTTGATCTCTTTGGCCAGGGTCGGGATATCTGTAACTGTTTCCGGAATCAAAACAGATTCCGCCCCACTTGCAATGGCACTGTTTAACGCAATATAACCGGAAGCTCTTCCCATCACTTCTACAAAAAACACCCTGTGGTGACTTGAAGCCGTATCACGGATTTTATCTACCGCCTCCACAACCGTATTCAAACAGGTATCGTAACCGATCGTGAAATCTGTTCCGTGAATATCATTATCTATGGTGCCAGGAAGTCCGATAACAGGAATATCGCATTCATTCGTCAAGGTCATTCCTCCGGCAAAGGTTCCGTCTCCACCTATCAGAATCAATGCATCTATGTGATGTGCTTTCAAATTCGCAATCGCTTTTTGCCTTCCTTCCAACGTTCTGAAAGCATCACTTCGGGCAGTTCCAAGAATAGTTCCTCCTAAATGGATTACATTATTGACATCTTTATAGGACAATTCCTTGATCCGGTTTTCAATCATTCCTTTATAACCGTCTTCAATTCCGAGTATTTTCACCCCTTTCCCGATTCCCGCTTTTACAACCGCCCGGATACAGGCATTCATTCCCGGCGAATCTCCTCCCGATGTCAAAACTCCTATTCTTTTTACTTCACTCATAATACTTGTAAATTTAAGTGCTTACTTTTAGAGTAATCAAATTTTATGGAATTATTTCATTTAATGCATCTCTATGTCATGATGTTGTTTCAACGCGGACATAAAAGGTATAGTTCACTAACAGATCTGGAACTTATTCAACGTTATAAAGAGGAAGCCAATCTCTTTACGATACCTTTATTATATGAACGCTATGGACATCTTGTTTTGGGAACGTGTATCAAATACCTGAAAAAATATGAAGATGCCGAAGATACCACGATGAAAATTTTCGGAGAATTGAACCTTAAAATAGAAAAACACGCGATTCAACATTTCAAATCGTGGTTGTACCAGGTGACCAAAAACGAATGCCTGATTCATCTGCGTAAACAAAAGACCGTTCAAACTCCGATTCACGAGAATTTACTGCAAGCAGAACCTTTGGAATCAGAAGAACAGCTTGAGCGGGAACTGAAACTAACAAAACTGGAACAAGCCATTCAACATTTGAAAGAGGAACAACGTATTTGCATCGAACTGTTTTATCTGCAGGATAAAAGTTACCAGGAAATCAGCGATGAACTGGACATTCCGCTAAACACTGTAAAAAGTGCTATTCAAAATGGAAAGCGAAATTTAAAAATCTGGATGGAAAGCCATGAAGAATAAAGATTACATATCACGAGATGCGTTCGAAAAGCTACTTCAAGACTTTTCGGAACAACATTCCAATGAATCCCTGGATGATTTCGATCTTGATGCTCTTGACGGATGGAAAAATTCCGGAGTTTCGTTTGCTCAAATGAAGCAGATGGATCAAAAAATGAAATTCCCGAAAAAAGCTTCAATTACACCTTATATAATAGGTCTCTCCGTTTTGATCGTCGGAACTGCTATTTTTCTCTTTTTGAAGGATGATTCCGTTGCATCAAAAAAAACAGACCACCCTTTAATCGTAAAGGTTGAAAATACCGATCTCCGCATTCCGGAAGAAATAGATACCCTTGAAGTCATTCCACAAAAAGAACAGATTACAGTAAACGAGGTGAAAACTTCTCAAAACGAGATCAAGAACCTACCTTCGGAAACAAAAAAGGAGGAAATTATCGAAATTCCCTTCCCCGAAACCGTTTTGGAGCCTTTACCGCTTGTAATCGAACAGAAACCTGTAACTGTTTCGAAACAAAAAACCGCAAAGGAAATTTACATTCAGGATCTCAAGGCAATTGATTACTCACAATACAGAATCAAGCCCACGGTTCCGATCGAGCAAATTATTTTGACCGGAATTCCCGCCGACCAGGAAAATATAGACGACGTTGTCCAGGAAGAACCACAAGTCAAACGGATCAACGTTCCTTATATTGATTATTTGGAGAAATCGCTGAATTATACCAATCGCGGGAAATGGAAACTGGCGCTTTCGCGCTTCAACGAAATCATCAAAACCTACCCGGATGATGTCAATGCGCGCTTCTATGCCGGTTGGTGTTACTATAATTTAGGTCAGTACAACGATGCCTGTCTTAATTTCTCTGCTTGTCTGCAATTGGAATTTTCGAATTTCAATGAAGAAGCGGAATGGTATTTGGCTCAAAGCAGGTTGGCGAACGGGGAAAAGGCTCTTTCAAAAGAATTATTCCAAAAGATCAAAAATCAAAAGGGGTTTTATTCCAAACAAGCAGAAAAAGTGCTGAAAACATGGAAATAAGACACGATTTTCGGACTGTTGATATTACCTAAAACGTAAACAACATGACAGACCTCGTAGCACTATTCAAAAGTGCATGTTTTCACAATGACTTGCCCTAGAGTTTTGATGACTTTTAAGTCGCGCAGATTATATAGACTCCGACATAATCGGAGCGTAGATTCAATTTACATACTACCTGCGAAAAACTTGTCCCGGATCCTCGGTATCTGCGAGAAAAATTATTACATCACCTATATTTTAGGACACAGCATTTCACAAATAATGAAATCAAAACCTGCTTGCCAAAACGGAGACCTCTAATATTCCGCAACGGATCAGTTATCTGGAAAATATCAACGTATTATAATAAGTACCATTTATGGTATTGATCTGAACAGGACTTCCGCTGTAAATTCATCCGGACTACAATTGTAATTTACGGCGGAAACCGAAAAGCCTTAACAGAGTAGGAAATCATGTTCATTAATACGCTTATGAGACATTTTAAATCAATCATTTTCAATTCACTACAAGATTTTAATCTTGTCATTTCAGAGCAGATCAAAACCATTTCAGATGAATTTACTTTGAATCCATCTTATCAGGTAAGGAGTTAAAGAATGTCCACAAATTTAACATGTACCTTAAACTTCACTAATTATGACGAAGTATATATTATTTATTCTTATTGTGCTAAGTAGTTGTCAATTCAGTATCAATGCACAAACACCAGTTGAAGATCCTGCTCATTACGTGATAGATACGCAGGATGGTTTCACATCTTTCAATTCAAGTCTATGGAATATTGTTCCGAACAATACCTGGGGGCTTGAAACCTATAGCGCTGCTAATGTGAATGCATCTGCCGGAACACTTACACTAAAATGCGAGAAAATTGGAAACAATTATATTTCCGGAGGAATTGAAACAGTCGGTAAAAAGTCTTTTTCATATGGTTACTTTGAAATTGAGAGTAAAACACCTACAAGCGGAAACAAAGGCCCCTGGGGAGGTTTTTGGATGCATACCGGTGAAGGTGGCTGGGATGAAATTGATGTTTTTGAACCCAACGGTGACGATACGTACTTAGGAACTCAATTTCATAGTGGTACTTCTGCCACCCACAATGCAGCCTGGAATGGAACTGCAAAGGTTTATACAGGTTTTCCGAATCTATCGGCTAGTTTTAATAAATACGCTCTTATCTGGACTCCAAAGTATGTCAAAGTATTAGTTAACAACAACCTGGTCTATGAAGTAGTAGACTCCAAATATATTCCTACACATCCAATGTTTGTCTTTCTTACTTTTCAAATCGATGCATGGGGTGGAGCTCCCAATCAGTTTACGTCATTTCCGTTGTTCTGGCAGTTTAAGAATTTCAAATACTACAAATTGAAAACAGACTGCGGCAACGGAATTACCCAAAGTAATTTTAATTTCAGCAGCCACGATTACAACGTTCAAAAATTTTACTCTCTCAGCAATTCAACCATTCCCAATAACTCAAACATTGTGTTAAGGGCTACTGATTATATCGAACTAAACGGTGAGTTTTTTGTTCCGTTAGGAAGTACGTTTACTGCAACAACACATTGCAACGTTTGTCCTGATTAAATTACTAAAGATTACCCGGTTTTTTGGAATACAGAAATCAATGAATCCAATAAACTCCAACGAAATACATTATTCATTAAAATCCAATCAACATGAAAATGAAACTACAGATCACCAGCATTTTTGCAATTGCACTGCTTTATGCAAATACACTACATTCTCAACTAAAAGTTGAAAATGACGGAAGTTTATTTGTAAACTCTTACCAGGGAAACTGGGGAAGAGCCAACTGGACCAAAATACATTACCAAAACACCTGCGCATATCATTTATGGAATACATACTACAACGGGGATGTATTTTACGTAAAAGGAGATGGCTATGTGTGGACACGACAAGGATTTTTAACCGCTTCAGATTCTATTTTCAAAACAAACATAAAAACCATCGGGGAAGCGTTGATGAAAATCAAAAATCTTCGGGGTGTTACATATAATCGAAAATACGCGACTGACTCATTGATACCAGACAAAAATGATAATACTGACAACAAGACTTCTACTTTAAAAACAGAACCGAAAGAATATGGTTTAATAGCACAAGAAGTCGAAAGTATCATTCCTGAAGCTGTCTTCTTAATGCATGACTCGACAAAAGCAATTGCTTATTCAAGTCTCATACCCGTACTGATAGAAGCCATAAAGGAGCAACAAATTCAGATCGACAACTTAAAAGACATTATAAATACACAGGAAGTTGGAATTAACAAAGTCAAAAATTGTTGCGAAAATCAAATGAGACCTAACGATAACAACTTCAAAAACGACGATGAGAACGTGTTATTTCAAAACATACCCAACCCTTTCAATGAAAGCAGCAAAATAAATTATTACTTGAATAAAAGAACCAAAAAAGCTGTCTTAAACATTTATAGTACGAATGGAGTACAAATTAAGAGTATCGAAATACACCAATTCGGCAATGGTGCGATTACACTGAATGCAGGCGAATTTACTCCGGGAATATACATTTATATTCTAATCGCCAATGACCAGCCTGTTGATACCAAACAAATGATTTTAACAAATTAATGCGGTCAGAATCTCAACCCCGTGAAACACAACATGCATTTCACGGGGTTATCATTTTTTCTTTTAAAACGAAGAAACTAAAAACACAGCAGTCCTTGCTCCTAAATAATGGAAATCTTATTCTTAGCACCGGACTTCCTCCCCTCCAATTCTATTTTGCCAGTCTTTTCAGTAAAGGATTCGGACGATATCTGTCTTCTCCATATTCAGCAAACAGGTTTTCCAATCTGGAAAGAACTGTTTTCAATCCAATTTCTTCCGACCAGGCCAACAATCCTTTCGGATAATTC
Organism: Fluviicola sp.; assembly: GCF_030151805.1. Taxonomy (GTDB): domain Bacteria; phylum Bacteroidota; class Bacteroidia; order Flavobacteriales_D; family Crocinitomicaceae; genus Fluviicola. The sequence continues at coordinate 2,430 of NZ_JASLCN010000222.1, read as the reverse complement.
ACCCCTTTCGTCATCGCGGTATCAATATCTTCTCTGCTTGCAATCTTCAAAAACAACGCATCATATGCTTCATTAATAAGCATTGCCAGGATCCGGTCCACAATTTCCTTTCCCAATTTCTCATCTTTCGTCGGAGCAGGTAATTCAACACCTTCCGAATAATCATAGAATCCTCTTCCTGTTTTTCTTCCGAGGAACCCTGCTTCCATGTGCCTTTTTTGTGTGAAAGACGGTTTGAATCTCGGATCGTAGTAAAATGCAGCAAAAACCGTTTCAGTCACTGTATAGTTAATATCGTTCCCGATATAATCCATCAACGTAAACGGCCCCATGCGGAATCCGCCTATTTCTGTCATTGCCCAGTCAATCGTTGCAAAATCTGCAAGACCTTCTTCATAAATGCGTAAAGCCTCGCCATAAAACGGACGTGCCACACGATTCACGATAAAACCGGGTGTGTCTTTACAAACTACCGTCAGTTTTTTCCAGGAATCAATGATTGATTTTGCAGTCGACAAGGTTTCTTCGCTAGTTTGAACCGCCGGGATAATTTCCACCAACGGCATCAACGGAGCCGGATTAAAGAAATGAATTCCGATCACGCGGGATGGAAATTTCAAAACCGCACCGATAGAAGCGATCGATAAAGACGAAGTATTGGATGCAATAATACAATTCATTCCTACCACTTCTTCAATCTCTTTGAAAACCGCATGTTTCACTTCCAGTTTTTCCACAATGGCTTCAATTACCAATCCGGAACCCCGGAAATCTTCCAGTTGTGTTGAGAAATGCATGTTATTCAAAACCTCGTTTTTCCCGGATTCATCCAAGCTTCCTTTCTCTATCAAACGGTCAAGTACCTTCACCAAAGCCAATTTTGCTTTATCTAATTGCACCTGATTCACATCTACCAAAACAACTTGATGTCCTGACTGCGCCGCAACCTGAGCAATTCCTGCTCCCATAGTCCCAGCACCTAAAACGCCTATTTTCATTTTCATTCAATCTTTTTAGACAAACAGAGACAAGAGTCAAGACTCATTTGCTCTATCACCTTATTCAGTTATTTAATTTCTTCTTTATCCTCCAATCATTCGTTGAATTTCTTCCAGCTTTCCAATTAATTCAGCTACTTCAATTCCAAATAACTTTCCAGGAAGACAACTCTCTAAAATTATGTCGCATCTCAAAGCAGATAATGGTTATACTTTAATATGCGAAATTTTACCGAGGAATCGGATTTTTAGTCCTGACTCTAAAAATCTACTTCCCTTTAAAAACCGGAGCTCTTTTTTCCAAAAATGCTGTTACCCCTTCTTTAAAATCTTCTGATTTCCCCGCCAATGTTTGCAATTCTTCTTCCAAAGCAAGTTGCTGCGTCAGGTTATTGGTAAAACTTGCATTGATAGCGCGTTTTGTCAACCCCAAACCATAAGTTGGCATAGCAGCTAAATTTTCAGCAAACCGGATCAATTCCTCTTCAAACGTTTCATCGGATACAGCTTTGTAAATCATATTCATCGCAACAGCATCTTTTGCAGAAACTTTCTCACCGGTCATCATCAAAGCCATGGCTTTTTGAGTACCAACCAAACGCGGCAACAAAAACGTACCTCCTGAATCAGGAATCAAACCGATTTTAGAAAATGCCTGGATAAATGAAGCTGACTCTTTCGCAATCACCATATCACAAGCCAATGCAATGTTTGCTCCTGCTCCTGCAGCAACCCCGTTTACTCCTGCAATAATCGGTTTTTCAATATTCCGGATGCGCTCGATAATCGGATTGTAATGATCCTTCACAATAGACTGCATTTCCGGACCATTCGGATCTGTAGCTTCCGCTAAATCCTGGCCTGCACAAAATGCCTTTCCTTCCCCTTTGATAACAATTGCACGAACAGCATTATCTTTTTCACATTCATCCAATGCCTTTTGCAAAGACAAAGCCATTTCCTTATTAAAGCTGTTAAAAACCTGAGGTCTGTTTAAAGTAAGTGTACAAACACCATTTTTGAAATCCTGAATCAGAGTCATTTTCGATTTTTTTTTAGCAAAAGTAAGAAAAAGCGTCAGCTTTTGAAGACTGAGTTACGACAAACGTTAGTGCGGAAGTAACGAGGGAGAAGCGTCAACTTTTGAAGACTGAGTTACGACAAACGTTAGTGCAAAAGTAACGAGGGAGAAGCGTCAGCTTTTGTAAGACCAAGTTACGCCGGACAGTACGAAAACAACAAGCAAGGAATACATACGACTTTTGAAACAGGAACCTAACTCTTTGCATCTTTTCTTCCGGGAGGAATCATCCGGAAACCAGTCAATTGTTAAAAATAAATTTACGACTGTTAAAATTCAAAAACATTATTCTAATTTCCATAACTTCGCTTGAACCATTATTTTACTCAGTCATGTTGAAGTCCACTATTC
>NZ_JASLCN010000194.1 GCF_030151805.1 Fluviicola sp. | reverse complement strand
CCGGCGGAATTTTATGAGTTACCCTATATGGATGCCATTACGGTGAATAAGTCGCATGGCTCCGAAGATAGTATTTCCAAGATCAAGCAGGAGCATGGATTAACCCTATTGGAGAGCATGGAAGGGGCTGCCTTTTTTTATGCAGCGAACAAGATGCGGATCCCTTGTGTCCAAGTAAGGTCAATTTCCAACTTATTGGAAAAGAGAAATGTAGAAAACTGGAACATTCCCTTGGCGGTTAAGGAGCTTAATTCATGGCTAGAGCGCTTTGTAATTGCTGTCCAGCAGTAAAATCCCCTTTGTAAATCGATTGTGTAGTCCTCATTCCATCGAAAATAGTACAATGCCTCTACGGAAATTCGAGAAATAATAGTATTTTTGCATATCTAAACAAAATTCACTATCTGTAATACTGATGAGAGAAATACAATTCAGAGAAGCGCTTCGGGAAGCAATGAACGAAGAAATGCGCAAAGACGAAACAATCTTTTTAATGGGCGAGGAAGTCGCTGAATATAATGGTGCCTATAAAGTGAGTCAAGGAATGCTTGATGAGTTTGGTGCTAAACGTGTTATTGACACCCCAATTGCAGAGCTTGGTTTTGCAGGTATCGGTGTTGGTGCGGCAATGAATGGATTAAAACCAATCATTGAATTTATGACTTTCAACTTCTCCTTAGTTGCAATTGACCAAGTAATCAATGCTGCAGCTAAAATTCACCAAATGAGTGGTGGACAATTCTCTTGTCCAATTGTGTTCAGAGGTCCTACGGGAAATGCAGGTCAATTAGGTGCTCAGCACTCTCAAAACTTTGAAAACTGGTATGCAAATACTCCAGGATTGAAAGTGGTTGTTCCTTCAAACCCTTATGATGCAAAAGGATTATTAAAATCATCTATTATTGATCCAGATCCAGTTATTTTCATGGAGTCTGAGGTGATGTATGGTGATAAAGGTGAGGTTCCTGAAGAGGAATACTACCTGCCAATTGGTAAAGCCAATGTAGTGAAAGAAGGAACAGCAGTAACGGTAGTTTCATTTGGTAAAATGATTCCTCGTGTTGTTATTCCTGCGGTTGAGGAATTAGAAAAAGAAGGTGTTAGCGTTGAGTTGATCGACTTACGTTCAGTACGTCCTATCGACTTCCCAGCAATTATCGAATCTGTAAAGAAAACGAATCGTTTAGTAATTGTTGAAGAAGCATGGCCTTTAGCGTCTATTTCTTCTGAAATTACATTCCATGTTCAAAAGAATGCATTTGATTATTTAGATGCTCCTGTGGTACGCGTTACTTCAGCAGACGTTCCTCTTGGATATGCACCAACCTTAGTTGAGGCTTCATTGCCAAGTATCGCTAAAGTTGTTAAAGCTGTAAAAGAAGTTTCTTACATCAAAAAATAAGAAATCCTAAAATATTATTTTGAAAGCCCCAATATTGCTATTGGGGCTTTTCATTTTCAGGGAATTACTAAAGGTTGATTACATTGTTGTTAACACGAATTTTGATTGAACTTACGTACAAGAGAAATCTGTTTGTAATAAAGGTTTAGCCTAGGTTTTGCAATATATTTTCACCCAGACTCAAATCATTTAACCCATCTATACGGGTTTTCATTAATTTTTTGATAGACTTTACATTGTTGAAAAAATTTGTATTTTAGTTAACAAAATCTAAAAAAATGAAAAAATTATTAGTCCTATTCTTACTCACATCAGCGGCATTCACGTCGAATGCTCAACAGGTTGAATTTAAAATGAAGCTTCCTTTAAACAAACCATTTAAGGCAGTTACAACGATGAAAATGGATATGGAGGGTGCTCAGAGTATGATCATGGATATGACTACTAAAAGTACAATCAATGTCGCTAAATACGAAAGTCCCAACTATACAATTGAAAACACCACAGATGCCGTAAAAATGGATATTGATGCGGGTATGATGACAATAAGTTATGATTCGGAGAATCCATCAGACGAACCGACCGCAGCAGCAATGGGAGCTCAATTTGAGAAATTGATTGGTAAAAAAATTACGATGATTACCTCTGAAACAGGTAAAGTTGTTAAAATGGAGGGTATTGATGAAGCACAAAATCCATTTGGAAACGTTGAAATGTCTGCAACATATCCTGATAAACCTGTAAAACCAGGTGATACCTGGACTACTGAAGCAACGTCAAATGGTATTACAACCAAGGCTGTAAACAAATATGTAGAAAAGACTGCCGAAGGCTATGTTATTGAAAGTAATGCAGACATGTTCAAGGATGAAACCAAAATTGGCAGTGTTATAAGCACATATATTGCTGATCCTACTACATTCTTTACCAAATCCGCTACCATTAAAATGGATATGGAAGTAGAAGGTCAAAAAATCAACTCTGAAGTAATCATGAAAGTTGAATAAGCACCATATAAAGCATAAAAAAGCCCGATAACAATTATGTTATCGGGCTTTTTTATGCTTTATTGCTTGATTAAGCGTTAACTTCAGCTTTATAATCGTCAGCG
>NZ_JASLCN010000172.1 GCF_030151805.1 Fluviicola sp. | reverse complement strand
GTTAAATTTTTATTCGTAGAAAAACAAATCCGGAAATAGAACTGCGATTGAGGAAACTGAATGAAATTGGTCGTTATGGAAGATTTGAGTTTTTCACCCTCCTTAATCCTCCCACTGCGCCTTTGCTGACCTTGCTTTGCCAAAGTGGCTTCACAAAGACAAGAGCTACAGCGCAAGCAAAAGGGAGGAAATTTTAAATTCCCTTAAAATTGGAAATCTGTTTCCGAAATATGAATAGAGAAGGGGATGCGGAGAGTGAGGGATTCACATTCATCTCTCGTTCTCCGCTCTCGCGCTGCAAAAAGAAAAAGCGAACCACTTTCGAAATTCGCTTTTTCTTTTTGTTGTGGGTAAGAGTGAACGGAAATGGAACCGATAACGGTTTTCAAATAGGAAAAGGGTCTAACAAGTATAGTGAATTTTGCACTTTTGCTTATTTGGTGTTAGGGACTTTATTTAATGTGCATATGTTAGTTTGAAGTTTACCGGCATATCGACTTGAACTGTCACAGTTTTATCATTTACGGTTCCAGGTATCCAATCATTTGGAATTTGTTTTACAGCATTAATGGCAGCTTCGTCAAATCCGTTTCCGATTTTATCTTTAATGAAATGTCCTGAAGCAATACCATTTTGATTAACATAAAAGGTAACAATTACTTTTCCGTTAAGACCTTTTTCAAGGGCGGAATTTGGGTATTTTAAATTTTCAAAAAAATAATGATTTTTCATCACAGAGGCTCCAATGAAAGAAACTGGAGTGTCAAGTTTTATTTTAATAGTATCATTATTCATAATAACCACTGATTCCTCTTCAGTTTTTTTTTCAATTGATGAAATTATCTTGTTCGAATCATAATCATATTCTTGAACTATTTCGCCATTGTAATTATAAAACTTCCAAATCCCAATCTTTTTTCCATTCGAATAATTCCCCGAACATCTTATTTTACATCTACCATTTTTTGTACCTCGCCAATCGTATTCTGACCAAATACTATCTTTTACACCCATTTTATAAAATCCAGAAATTAGGATGTCTTTTTTATATTTGATTTGTTTGTAAGATCCATGTCTCACATTGGTGTCAGAGGAAAGCACATAATAAACTTCTTTCTCCTCGTTCAATTCATCTGTAATTTTTGTGATTTTCTTTGTCTGTTGACCATGAGACAATACAGGGATTATTACAATAAATAATTGAACAAGTAATTTCATAATTAATTTATTTTTCACTAATATTTTTTGGCAAAGCAAGTTGTACTTTCTCTCTCTTTCGATGCTAATAACTTGTGTATGTAATTAACAGTTAACTGCTTACGGCTAATTTAAATCGGTTTTTCTCTGAAGTTCAATCTGTAATGGAACTTCAATAAATAGTTTTCGTCACGTTAGTACTTCAATACTACCGAAAAAAACTGATATACAATGTCTCCCAAGCAAAAGGGAGGATTTTTTTAAATTTCCTTAAAATTGGAAATCTGTTTCCGAAATATCAATAGAGAAGGTGATGCAGAGAGTGAGGGATTCACATTCATCTCTCGTTCTCCGCTCTCGCGCTGCAAAAAGGAAAAAGCCCAATAGAATGAGAAACAGAATGAGAATGAAGTGCAAAAAGAAAAAAGCGAACCACTTTCGAAATTCGCTTTTTTCTTTTTGTTGTGGGGAATGACGGATTCGAACCGCCGACATTCCCGATTGCTATGCATCGGGACGCTCTGAATCGACAGAGTTAATTAGTTTTTGAATCATTGTTTTGGATTTCCATGCTTTGATTTTCTTTTCAAATGTCAATGCTTCGGATTTTGTTTCGAATTCTTTTAAAAAGACTATTTCCCAATCTTTCGCTTGATTGGTGAAGCCCTTGTTTTTGGCGTTATGTTTTTTGAGGCGTTCAGTTGGATTTTCAGAAACTCCGACGTAGAATTTGTCTTTCGAAATGGAGTAGAGTATGTAAGTATAAAACATGAATAGCAAGTTTCTAAAAACAAAAAAGCCTTGCAAATTTTGCAAGGCTTTTTTTCTGTGGGGAATGACGGATTCGAACCGCCGACATCCTGCTTGTAAGGCAGGCGCTCTGAACCAACTGAGCTAATCCCCCATAATTTTTTATTTCTTTTGCTTTTTCCGAGTGACCGTTGTTTCTCGATTGCGAGTGCAAATATAAGGCATTATTTCTGTTTGGCAAGCGGTTTTTGAAAAAAAACTTCAAAAAAATCATGAATTAAAAAGAAGGAACCAAAAATCAAAATTGTATCTTCTTTGTTTGCAGATTCTTGGGCGCTTTTGAGTGCTGTCAACGGAGAATCAAAAAAAATCGCATTTTTGAACTTTGAAGCGGTTTTTTCCTTCAAATTCGCCAAAGTGATGCTTCTGGGATTGGAGAAAGTGGTGAAATAATAATTCGCTTTTACAGGTAAAATTTCCAAAATTGCATCCAGATCTTTGTCGGAGCTGGTGCTGTAAATGCAATGAAGTGTTCCTTTGTTCAAATTCGAAACGGAATCCATCAACACGTTTATTCCTTCGGCGTTATGTGCACAATCCACAATCGTGAGTGGTTGAGTCGAAATCATTTCCATTCTGCCGAAGAATCCGGTGTTTGTTTTCAGGTTGCGGATTCCCCGTTCTCTTGCATTCTGATCGCAAGAAAACCCCAGTCCGGATAAATAATCACAAACAGCAGAAACAATGCGGTAATTCCCGATTTGATACCCGATGATTTCTTTCGGAACAGGGGTTTCGGGATCCGGAATAATCAGTTGAGACTGATTTTTATCTGCAGCTGTTTTGAAGACCGGAAATGTTTCGTCATCGACTTCTCCCAAAACTACCGGAATATGCGGTTTGATGATTCCTGCCTTTTCAAATGCGATTTCCGCACGGGTGTTGCCCAAAATCTGAACATGGTCCAAACCGATATTGGTAATGACGGAAATCAGCGGCTGAATGATATTGGTTGAATCCAAACGACCGCCTAAGCCGACTTCTGCAATGACCAATGTACATTGGTTCTGACAGAAATATTCCAGGGCCATCATCCAGGTGATTTCAAAGAAAGAAGGTTGAATGCTCCACGCATGGTTTCGCACTTTTTCGCAAAATTCAATCACAAAAAGCTGATCAACCGGAATGCCGTTGATGCGGATGCGCTCGGTGAAGTCGAAGAGGTGAGGAGAAGTGAATAAACCGACCTTCTCATTGCTTTCGGAGAAAATAGAAGCAAGCATGTTTGAAACAGAACCTTTTCCATTGGTTCCTCCGACGTGAATGAAACGCAGTTTCTTTTCCGGATTGCCAAAAAAAGCGCTGAGTTCTTCAATATTTTTCAGTCCGGGATTGTATGCCTGAGCTCCCAGTTGATGGTATGCGGGAAATTGTTGAAACAACCATTCGATAGTTTCTGAATAATTCATAGCGTTATTGTGCTTTGAAATAATAGGTAATTGTTCCTTCCTGGATCGGTGTTGCGGCGTATTCAAAACGCGATTTTTTGGCGTAATTGATTGCTTGTTCTACGCAACAGGGATTTGCACCTTCCGGAGCCTGGGATTGTGCCCAGTAAACATCTCCGTTGGAGTTCACTTTGACTTTTACAACAATCTTTTCATTGACACCTTTTCCGCACATGTATCCGGGAATTTTGATATAATCCGGGTTGTTTTGATGAGGTTTCCGGCCGTTCATGTTCCATTCGGCCAGTGTTTTTCCCTGGACTCCTGAATTCGAACCGATATTTCCGCCGTTCCCGCCGTCTGTTCTTTGCTGCTGTTTCTTTTTCTCCTCGCGCTCTTTTTTGCGCTTTTCCATGTCTTTTAGGATTTTCTCACGTTCGGCAGCTCCGCCTTCTTTGGCGTAAAGCTCTTGTTCGAAATCATAAATGGATTGTTCCGGAGTTTTGGGTTTTACTTTTTCTTTTGGAGCGCTGGCTTCAGAAGTGGAACTTTCCGTTGTTTCCGGATTGTCTTCACGTTTTTCACCACCGTCTTTTGCCTGTGGTAAACCGTCACCGTTTTCACCCTGGTAATTGAACTGACTTGGCGGAGTTTCTTCCACATTCTGATTACTCAGGGTGAACTGAGTTGTGTCGGAAACTTCACTAAACGTCATGGAAGAAACGCCTTCGTAATTATTCACGATGACTTTTGCATACACAGAAATAAAACCAAGAACAATAAGACTTAATGTAACATACATTAAAATGACCGGTTGCCTGCTCCTCATTTGGTAAGCACCGTACTTTTTGTTTCGGTGCTCAAAAATCGTTTTGAAATTTTTCGCCTGTAATTCTTCCCATTCGCTATTATCCACATATTGATATAGTGAAAATAGAATAATGAGTATGAACAGAATATATACGAATACCATAAATCCCCCTCTCTATAAACCAGTTTAAATCTACAAGTAAAAAGTGAAGAAACGACTTTTTTAAGCCACTTTAACGAAACTAATTGGCAACAATACGAATTGTAATGGCTTCTTTCATGTTTTTAGTCGTTTCTGCCTTGTTGAAGCGTGCCTGACTTTCAACGGCTCTGATGACCTGATTGATCAAGGTCATGTCGTTGGTTGTGGAAGAAGCTTTTACATACACCGGTTTCCCGATGATGCTTCCGTCCGGGGCAACCAGAACGGATAAAACAATCTTACAATTTTCGTCTGATTTGATGCTGTTTGTATTCGGATTTTGTACCAGGTAGCGCCGGATGTTTCCTCCTGAACCAGGACCAGTTCCCGGGCCAGTTCCGTCTCCGTTGTCGTCACCGATTCCGTTTCCGTTCCCTCTGCCGGTTCCTCCGCCACTTCCTCCTGTTCCGAACGGATTATCGCTGGTATTTTCAGCGCTCGGAGGATTGTTATTCGGTTTATCGGTATTGGTTCTGTTTGACCCGCCGGATTTTACGTGTGTGGAACTGTTGTTTTGTGTCAGAATCTGCTCCATTTGTTCCGGAGTGGATTCTGTTTTTTCCGCTTTAGTCGGAGTACCGGAACCACCGCCACCGCCGCCCGGTTCCAACACAACTGCGTCCAGCGGAATTAACTCCATTTCCATATCCTTATAAAGCAATTGCTCCGGAAGTGGGGGAGTTGGAATGCGGTATCCAAGAAAATGAAGAATAGCCAAAAGCAAAAGAAATGCTGATACCGAAATAATGGCGGCAACTTTACGGTCTTTCACCTCGTAAGTTCTTTCTGTTTCAAAACTAAGACTCATCTTTCCTGAATTTAATTAATATCTTTTGGTAATGTACGAAGGATGATCAATTTTGTTCGTTGCAACAGAAGAGTGAATAGGATCAAAATGGTTCAAAGGGTTGAAACGTTAAAACAGTTCAAATTGAACCTTTAAACTTTTTGAACACTTGAACAGATTCCCTTCATTTTCAAGCAAGAAAACTCCAATCATCCACACTCTCGTACAGTGTATATCTTTTTTATCCGGCTTTGGTAGCGATTACGAACTTCAATTGGTGTTTCAATCCAAGTTGTAACAAGTCTATCAATTCCTGAACATCTAAGTCATACGCAGGACGAAGCACTACGGTTTCATCTTTTCGTAATTTTGTTTCCTGCAATAATCGTACCTCGAGATCCTGAGGTGCTACTTCTTCCTTGTCAAGATAGTATTTTTTATCGCTGGTAACGGTTAAAGTCAGGTGAGATCCCACTTTATTGTCCGTTTCTTTTGCATCCGGAAGCGGAACTTTCACCACGTTCGGGTTTGCTAATGTTGAGATGATCAGGAAGAACAAAAGCAAGAAGAACATGATGTCACTCATGGAAGAGGATTCGACTCCTGCATGAAAGCGTCTTTTACGATTTATTGCCATTTCCCCGGACGTTGAATAATATTTATAAATCCTAAGTTCGTTGACTGAATTTTCAAGGTGTAACTGTCAATCATCGCATTCAGAATGTGGTATGCCGAATAAGCGATAATACCTACCACCAAACCTGCACCCGAACTAATCATTTTTTCGTACAAACCTCCGGAGATGTTTCCGATACTTACATTCTCGGAAATGGAGATGTTGTAAAAGATTTTAATTACCCCGGCAATCGTACCGATAAATCCGAAGGTCGGAGCAATTCCGGCAATCAAACCAAGAATTCCCATTCCTTTTTCCATTTTAGCAACCTCGATATTGGCTACTTTTTCCATGTTGGATTCGATTTCTGAAACAGGTCTTCCGATGGTCTGGATTCCTTCGGCAACGACAGATCCGTATGCCGATTGGTCGCGTTGAACATGATTCAAAGCATCCTGGATATTTCCTTTCTCCAAATTCATGCGAATATCATTCAATAAATTCGGATTGTAGACAGACATGCGGCGAATGTAGCGGTAACGCTCAATTACGACATAAAGCGTGTAAAACAACAAGATAATGATCGGGATGATGAAGACACCACCTTTCATTACAAACTCCAATGCGGAAATTTTTTCTCCCGGTACTGCTTTTTCTGCTTCCTCTGCGGTTTTTTCAACAACTTGTGCCAAGCTTAAAAATGGAGTTGCCAAAAGTATAAATGTAAATATTGTTGCTTTTTTCATCTGGTTTATAAATGAATACATGAATCAATTTCCAAAAATACGCCCCAATAACAGATGATTCTCCCTTTGTTTAAAGAGATATTCACAGTATTTTGTTTATAGGGGATTGGAGTTTTACGATTCGCGTGTATACTTCAAATAATGAATCCGGATGGAATTCGTTACAGGAAACTATTTCTTTTCTTTCGGAACTTTGGAAGAGGAAGTCTTTCTGAAACTGAATTTGAGCCAAAAGTATCCGATCATTCCCGCTAAAAGAGAGGAAATGAGAATGGCAAATTTGGAATCGTTGATGAGGGTTTTGTCCGAGAAAGCAAGGATGGTTACAAAAATCGACATGGTAAATCCGATTCCGCCCAGGATCCCGACTCCGAATAACTTACTCCAGCTGGTTCCCGGCGGTTTGTCTGCCAATTTGAGTTTGATGGAAAGCCAGGTGAAAAGGAAGATTCCGATTGGTTTTCCGACAACTAATCCCAACACAATTCCCAGGCTTGCACTTTCAAAGAGCGCTTTGTCCCATCCAGGACCAATTTCGATGGCGGTATTTACCAAAGCAAACAAGGGAAGAATGAAAAAGGGAACAGGGTAGTGCAGTGATTCCTGCAAACGGTCCGAAGGAGAATGTTTTTCGGAAGAACTGCTGAAAGATGGAATCGCGAATGCCAGCAATACTCCGGTAATGGTGGCGTGAATTCCGGAATGATGCATAAAATACCACATCACGATTCCCAAAGGAATGTAAATCCAAAGAGAAGTTATTTTCAACCTGTTCAGCATCAGAAGGAATGCAAAAATTCCCAATGCAATCAACAAATAGAGCCAGAAAATGGTTTTGGTATAAAAAACAGCAATCACCACAATGGCTCCCAAATCGTCAATAACGGCAAGGGCAGTAAGAAAAACCTTGATTGAAACCGGGACTTTATTTCCCAATAACGAAAGAGCTCCCAATGCAAATGCAATATCGGTGGCCATTGGTATTCCGAATCCTGAAACGGTTGGTTTTCCAAAGTTGATCAGGATGAAAATACCTGCCGGAACAATCATTCCTCCCAAAGCACTGAAAATGGGCAATGTGGCTTTTTTGAGTGACGAAAGTTCACCAACGAGGAACTCACGCTTTAATTCCAGTCCGACCAACAGAAAAAAGACGGCCATCAGACCGTCATTAATCCAGTGTTCAAGGCTCAATCCGGCAAGGGAGTATTCCCAAAATTCCGTGTATTGTTCCTTGATAGAAGAGTTTGCAAGTAAAAGTGAAAGAATAGTAAACGCAATCAACGTCAAACCACTTGATTTTTCACTTTCAAAAAACTTTTTGAAAACCTGGCTATTTAGCTTTGCTTTAGCCATTCTCTTCTTATACTAATTGGTTCAGTGCGATTTCAAAAGCTCCTTTTGCGATTCCTGTTTTTGCAGGATTCTTCGCATGTGCTTTTTGCAATGCATCACGAATAATGTTGCTTGTATCTTCGAAAATTCCCTGATCCGTCAGTTCTTTCAAATCGTTACTCATCAAATAAGCAAAAACGCGTGCCATTCCACAGTTTGAAATGAAATCCGGAATGACGGAAAGGTGGTTGTCTGCATAATCTGCAATCGGACCGAAGAAAATTTCTTTGTCTGCGAAAGGAACATTTGCTCCGGCAGCAATTACCTGAACTCCGGCTTTGATCATGCGTTCTACCTGTTCTTGTGTAATTAAACGGGAAGCCGCACAGGGAATGAATACATCTGCCTGGATATCCCAGATCTTTGCATTGATTTCTTCAAAAGACTTCAAGTCCGGATGAACGATTTCGTTTCCGTTTTTAGTCAGGAATAAGTGTTTGATTTCTTCCAGAGAGAAACCGTTTTCATTGATCAATCCGCCAACGCGGTCAATGATTCCAACGACTTTCGCTCCGGCTTGTGCCAGGTAATAAGCTCCTGCTGAAGCCACATTTCCCCAGCCCTGAACGATGACTTTTTTTCCTTGAATGTCGCCGCCCCAGATGTTGTAGTAATGTGCAACGGATTGCGCCACTCCATAACCGGTAATCATATCGGCAACCACATATTTTTTCTCAATGCTCGGACTGTATTGTTTGTCTTCAATCACTTTCAAAACTCCCTGACGAAGTTGTCCGATACGATTGATTTTTTGTGCTTCTCTCGGTTGGAAGTGCCCGTTAAAAACACCTTCCTGCGGATGCCAGATTCCACAATCCTCCGTAATCGGAATCACTTCATGGATTTCATCTACATTTAAATCTCCACCGGTTCCGTAGTAATGTTTCAAAAGCGGTGTCACAGCTGCGTACCATCTTCTCAAAACACCTTCTTTACGCGGATCTTTCGGGTCGAAGTTGATTCCTGATTTTGCTCCACCGATCGGAGGTCCGGCAACGGTGAATTTTACTTCCATCGTTTTTGCAAGACTTTCCACTTCGCGTTTGTCCAAACCAACACGCATACGTGTACCACCACCGGCAGCACCACCGCGTAAGGAGTTAATAACGACCCATCCTTCTGCTTCTGTTTCGGCATCTTTCCACTCAAATACAATTTCAGGGCGCTTATTTTCAAACTTGTGAAGTAAATCTTTCATGGTATTGTTCTTCTATTAATAGCATTCAAATATTGAACTGCAAAAGTAGGAATTATTGGTCTTTTAGCATGAAAAGAAATGGATCTGGTTAAACTATTTGCGCAACTGCAAGATTTTAAGGCAAATGATGCACCCCTCCGATGACGTTTTTACTCGCCCCGGTCACACTTGCAATGCAATTCGGTTCGTTATTTAAATTCAGGGCTCCCAATAAGCCGAAAATGAGGGCTTCTTTGTAATCAATCAGTTCTTTGTCGACGGAAATAATTTCACCGTCATAATACCGCTTGAAACGTTCGATCAGGAACGTATTTTTGGCTCCTCCTCCGGTAATCATCACGCGTTTGAGGTTGTTTTTAGTGCAGATTTCTCCCAGTTGAATGGCAATGTGTTCGACCACAGTTGCTAAATTGTTTTCGATGTCTTTATCAAACTTCAGCAAAGGGTAGAAGTATTGCTCCAGCCATTCGGTTCCAAGTGATTTCGGACCTTCTTCCTGGTAATAATCCAAACTGTTCAGCAAATCCAATAAGAAATAATTCAATTCTCCGGCTCTTGCCAAATCACCGTTCTTGTCGTATTCCAGATTTTTGGAGCGTGCCAGTTTGTTCATCGGAAGATTCGCAGGACAGATGTCGTAAGCTTTTACGATACCTTTTTCCTCAAAACTGATGTTTGCAAAACCGCCGATATTGATAAATCCATCTGCTTTTGCTCCAAACAGGTAAAAATCCCCGATGGGAACGAGCGGAGCTCCCTGTCCGCCGAATAAGACATCTTTGGTTCTGAAATCTCCGATGGTGGTAACTCCTGTTTTCACCGCAATTACAGCGGGATTCCCGATCTGAGTGGTGAAACCGCGTTGCGGCTGATGAAAAATGGTTTGTCCGTGGGAAGCAATCGCGTCCACTTCTGTTTTTGTAATCTTATTTTCGGCTATGAATTCATTGATGCAGGATGCGAAAAACAATCCCAGGTCGTGATCCAAAGTCGCTAACTGAGAGCCGGTTAGTTTGGTGGCTTCGTGCAGACTGGAAAGCAGGATTTCGGTAAACGGAACTGTTTTTGACGCATGAAGTACAAACTCCCAATTTTTATCTGAAATCTTGGTGTAGCTGGCATAAGTTATGTCAACCCCATCCAGAGAAGTTCCTGACATCAAGCCGATTATTTTGAATGAAATCATAAAAGACGAAAATTAAGTTTTTATAGGTACATTTGTCCTCTGAACAAATATAAAATAAACTGCGATACAGATGAATTTCGAATTGACAGAAGAACAACAAGCGGTAAAAGAAGCTGCGCGTGATTTCGCTCAAAACGTTTTAAAACCTGGGGTAATAGATCGGGATAGAGATCAAAAATTTCCTGTTGAAGAAATGAAACAACTGGGTGAACTAGGATTCTTAGGAATGATGGTTGACCCGAAATACGGAGGTGGCGGAATGGACACCATGTCTTATGTGTTGGCGATGGAAGAGATTTCAAAAGTGGATGCTTCGACTTCTGTTTGTATGTCTGTAAATAATTCCCTTGTTTGCTGGGGATTGGAAAAGTTTGGTAACGAAGAACAAAAAGTAAAGTTCCTTACTCCGCTTGCTAAAGGGGAAAAGATCGGAGCATTTTGTTTGTCTGAGCCAGAAGCTGGGTCTGATGCTACCTCTCAACGTACAACAGCTGTTGATATGGGAGATTACTATTTGTTGAACGGAACAAAAAATTGGATCACGAATGGTTCTACAGCTTCAACGTATATTGTAATTGCTCAGACAAACCCTGAATTGGGTCACAGAGGAATCAATGCATTGATCGTAGAACGTGGAATGGAAGGTTTCATCGTTGGTGCGAAAGAAGATAAATTGGGTATTCGCGGAAGTGATACACATACCTTGTTGTTTAACGACGTAAAAGTTCCGAAAGCGAACCGTATCGGAGAAGATGGATTTGGATTCAAATTCGCGATGAAAACACTTTCAGGAGGTCGTATCGGGATTGCTGCTCAGGCATTAGGAATTGCTGCAGGAGCTTTTGAATTGGCTGCGGCTTACTCGAAAGAGCGTAAGGCATTCGGAAAAGAAATTTACAAGCACCAGGCAATTGCATTTAAAATCGCTGATATGGCGACAGAAATCGAAGCTGCCCGTTTGTTGGTTTACCGTGCTGCTGCAGATAAGGATGCTGGCAGAAACTTCGATCAGTCTTCAGCAATGGCGAAATTGTATGCTTCAAAAGTAGCAATGGAGCAAACAGTAGAAGCTGTCCAGATCCACGGAGGTTACGGATACGTGAAAGAGTATCATGTGGAGCGTTTGATGCGTGATGCGAAAATTACTCAGATTTACGAAGGAACTTCTGAAGTACAGAAAATCGTTATTTCAAGAAATATTCTGGCTGATTAATTAGTCGGTTTACAAGATAAAAAAGCCGGGGTGAAACATGTTTCGCCCCGGCTTTTTGTTTATACTTTTTTGTTTGATTCTTTGTTCTGAATTCCAGATCCGGCAAAGGCTGTTCGCAATATCGCGAACTTTCAGCCAGCCAGGAAAAATAAGCTCATTTTTTCGGCGATAATTAAAGGTACGGAATCACCTTCTCCAAAGAAATTCCTCTCGATCCTTTCAAAAGAATCAGTAAGTCTGATGGTGGATTATTTGTGAAATGCTCAATCAACGGATCTGTTGATTTCAAAAAGATCGCATTCGGATGCATTCCTTTAAACTTCAGAAATTCTTCTCCGATGAAAAAACCGCTTAAGCGAAGATCAATGGTTTGCTGAATCACTTCTTCGTGAACCATCGGAGCATCATCTCCCATTTCGCGCATATCACCAAGAATAAAAATCTTTGCGTGATTATCAATTTTTGCAAAACTGGATAGGGCAGAGCGCATACTTGTCGGATTGGCATTGTAGCAATCAACAATCAGTGTGTTTTTATCCGTTTTAGTGACTTGTGAGCGATTATTTGTGGGTTGATAGTCAGAAATAGCTTTGTTGCAATTTTCGGCACTGATACCGAAAAAACGGCCGATCCGGATAGCTGCCAGGAAATTGATGAAATTGTATTCTCCAACCAGGTTTGTTTGAATAGCCGGACTCGTATAACCGGGTTCGCTCCAGTTCATATTCACAAACGGAGTGAGACTTAAAAGTTCGCCGTGAAGCTCTGAAGCATCATTGTAAAAATGATTTTGAGTTGCAGCCGGTAGTTTGCTCATGATAATCTCATCCTGCTTATTGGCGAAAAGATGGCCTTTATTTGCAGCCAGAAAATCAAACAATTCGGTTTTGGTTTTAATAACGCCTTCCAATGATTTGAATCCCTCCAGATGAGCTCTTCCGATGTTGGTAATGATTCCATGGGTAGGAAGTGCTATTTCTACTAATTCTTTGATATCTCCCGGTTTGTTCGCTCCCATTTCAATTACGGCAATTTCATGAGATTCGTTTAACTGGAGGAGGGTGAGTGGAACGCCGATATGGTTGTTCAGGTTTCCTTGAGTGAAGTGAACCTTGAATTGTGTGCTTAATGTTGCGGAAATTAATTCCTTGGAAGTTGTTTTTCCGTTACTCCCGGTGATTCCGATCACAGGAATCTGAAAATGATTTCGGTGGTACCGGGCTAAATCCTGAAGTGTTTTCAGAACATCTTCTACCAGGAACGTTTTTCCTTCAATCTGATAATCCGGGTTGTCAATAACAGCTGCAAGAGCCCCCAGTTTGATTGCTTCTTCTGCGAATGTGTTTCCATCAAAGTTTGCACCTTTCAAGCAAAAGAACAGTGATCCTTCCAGGATTTTACGTGTATCGGTTTCTACTCCTGAGCTGGATTGAAATAGACTGTAGAGTGTTTCCATATATCATGAAAAAACCCCGACAGTTAACTCATCGGGGTTTCTATTAAGATTTGAATATTATTTTTTCTTTTTCTTCTTTTTACCGTAGTTGTGTCCTACTGGACTTCCGATACGATCCATCGCACAACGGAACCCGATTGTACAAGTTGATTGTGCTTCATCCAGGTATCTTCTGGATCCTGCGTTCAACCAGTATGCGCGATCTCTCCATGAACCTCCTTTGTATACTCTTGATTTATCAGAAATCAATGTTGTTGGCCAGGATGTTCTGTCTTCCGGTTTGATTGGAGTACCATTCAAATCGTATGTTTCGTATTCGTTTTGGTACATGATCAGATGAGGATCACGTGTTGCTTCGTTGATTCCATTTTTACGATCATCGTTATCGTAGTAAATAGAGCTCTCGATATCACCATCCAGGTAATCAATGTAATCATCTTTACGGTAATTCAAACGACCGATGTTTTCTTCTTCAGTTACATTACGGTATTTCAATTTACCCGGAGTGCCGATAATAAATTGGCTGAATCCTTCACGTAGCAATGGAATGATTTCGAATGAAT
>NZ_JASLCN010000164.1 GCF_030151805.1 Fluviicola sp. | reverse complement strand
TTCACATCAAGCGGTAATCTCAGTCGCGCGAAAATTTTAGGAACCATGCGTGCTCCCAATTCTTCGTGTCCGTGAAATGTCCAGCCAACCTGCGGATCGAATTTCTTGGTCGGAGGTTTAGCGATATCATGGAGAATAGCTGCCCATCGCAACCACAGATTATCTGAATTCTTCGCCACATTGTCGAGAACTTCCAGTGTGTGATAAAAATTGTCTTTGTGACTTTTCCCGTCGCGTGTTTCTACTCCATGCAATGCGATCATTTCCGGAAAAAACTGGTGCAGCAATTTGGTTGAATTCAACAGTTCAAATCCGCGCGAAGGGGTTTCTGCCAGGATAATCTTATTTAGTTCATCCATGATCCGTTCTCTGGAAATAATTTCCAGGCGGGATGCATTTTCCAGGATGGACTGAAGGCTTTTTAATTCAATTTGAAAACCAAGCTGTGTGGCAAAACGAATGGCACGCATCATCCGCAGCGGATCATCGGAATACGTTGTATCCGGATCCAGCGGGGTGCGAAGAATTCCATTTTCAAGATCATCTAATCCGTTAAACGGGTCAATCAGATTTCCGAAGGTTTCTGCCCGCAAATCCAATGCAAGTGCATTGATGGTGAAATCTCTCCGTTTCTGATCATCGCTCAGAGTTCCGTCTTCAACAATGGGTTTGCGCGAATCTCTTTGATAAGATTCCTTTCGGGCTCCCACAAATTCCACGTCCAGATCTTTGTAATTGAACTGCGCGGTTCCGAAATTCTTAAACAGGTTTACTTTTTTAACCCGCAGTTTTTCCCCGGCAGCCTGAGCAAGATCCATTCCGTTTCCTACAACGACAATATCAATGTCTTTCGAAGGTCGCTCCAGCAATAAATCCCGCACAAATCCACCGATAACATATGCTTCCAGGCCTTTTTCAGAAATGATTTGAGAAACAACCTTGAAAACAGGATGTTTGAGTTTATGAGCGAAATTTTGTGTGTGCATGCGGATACAAAGTTACTGAATTTAGAAAAATCAGCTTCTGATTACTTTTATCGAACTGTCCAATCCGATTTTAATGATTTGAGAAGGAGTTTTGAGCTCTTCGTTGACGCGTTCTTCCAGGATAGCATCTACCTGATTTTTGATCTGTTGATCAATGTTGTTGAAATTTGTTGGAAAAGGCGATCCTGAAAGATTTGCAGAAGTAGAAACCAACGGCTTTCGGATGCTTCTGATCAATGCCAGGCAAATAGGATCTTTCGTCAGGCGGATTCCCACAGAACCATCTTCTGCCAATACACTTGGAGCCAAACCCCTTGCATTCGGATAAACAATGGTGAGTGGTCTTTCAGATAAATCGACCAAATCATAACAAACAGAGGGGAATTCCGGAATGTATTTCTCAATCATTTGAAAACTGTCGACCAAAAGAATGAAACTCTTGTTTTCAGGTCGTTGCTTAATCTCCAAAATGCGTTTACATGCTTCTTCATTCGTGGCATCGCAACCAAGTCCCCAGATAGTATCCGACGGATACAAAATAGTTTTACCATTTTTCAATGCTTCGATGACAGCGGAATCTAATTGCATACTGTTAAAATTGAATGGCAAAGTTAGTCTAATACCCCCAAATGAAATCCATCTTTTCGTTCAAAAGTAAAAAGTGCTGCCAAAAGCATGTATTTTTCAACTTGACTTTCTGATATCGAAGCAATGGTTGATCCTTGTTCTGAAGCGATGTTGATGATATCCGCCTGCCAAAGCTTCACCAGGTGGTCGTGAATAGTGGAACGTGTCATTCCGAAATATTCTGCAAATTCCAAGTTGTTTAACTTTTTTCTTTCGAGAAGTAATTCCATGATTTTTACACGACACGGATGCGCAAGTGCCCTTCCGACCATGGAAATCGAAAGCGTTTGAGGAGAATAATCGAAGTATTTAATTACGCCCATAAAATAGTGATGTTTAAAGGGTTAAAAATGTATGTTCTCTATTTAAGTTAGTTGAAAAGGGCGTATGTTCCAAATTTTTGAGGAGGTTTTTTGGAATTTTGGAAAAACCCAAAAACCCAATTTCCCAATATTGGGACGGGACTGTAAATTAATAGGTTACGTCATTTAGAACATCCTGAAACCATCTTTCTTTTTTTTGCTAATTTTAGCCTTCAATCAAATTTCAGTGAAAAAAATATTGATTATTGAGGATGATCCGCAGATCAGCTCCCTGGTTCAGAAAGGACTTATGGAAGAAAACTTCGACACGAAAGTTTCCAATGACGGACTCAGGGGGCTGGATGAATTTCATTTCTGGAATCCGGATCTGATTATTTTGGATATCATGCTGCCCGGAATGAACGGCCTGCAGGTTTGTTCAAAGATCCGCGAAACGAGCCAGGTTCCGATTTTAATGCTGACGGCTTTGGGAACTGCTGAAAATGTTGCTTTGGGATTGGATTCCGGGGCCGACGATTATCTGCCCAAACCATTTAAGTTTATTGAATTGAATGCCCGGGTGAAATCCTTGCTGCGCAGAATGGAGAATTTGAATCCGGTTCAGAATCCGATTTTTCAATTTGACGACCTGGTGATCGACGACAATCAGAAAACAGTGACGAGAGCCGGGAACCCGATCAGTTTGACATCTACCGAATACCGGCTTCTTTTATTGTTCGTGATGAATCCCAAAAAGGTACTTTCACGAATGGATATTCTGGAAGAAGTTTGGGGAATTGATTTTGAATCAGGAACGAATGTAGTGGATGTTTATGTAAACTATCTGCGTAAAAAGCTGGTGCAGTTCGGT
>NZ_JASLCN010000149.1 GCF_030151805.1 Fluviicola sp. | reverse complement strand
TTCAAATGTTCAAATGTTCAAATGTTCAAATGTTCAAATGTTCAAATGTTCAAATGTTCAAATGGATTTCTTCTAAACAACTTTTCAATTCTTCATTCTCCATTCTCCATTCTCTTCTTCATGAACCTTCTTTGAGCACATTATTCACATTTATCGGCTAATCAGTTTTAAGGTGAAAAGCTCTTCAAAATTTTAAAACTGTTTGATCAGATTGAAAAAGTCGGAGTAATACGGTGAATAATTCTCCGATGTTCCCGTTTTATGAATATGTCTCTGAACATACGAGTAGTTCTTTCCGCTTTTGGTATTGATCAGCATGGAGTACATATTCAAATCTTTTCCTTGTTTGATGGCTCTTGGAATATGAACAAAGTAAACGTAAGGAATGAAAGGTGCAACAATCGTTCCGGCAATAATTGTAAATCCGTCGAATTCAGGGAAGTAGAAATACTCGACCTGCGTGAAGAGAACCTGCGAAACACCGCGTGCCTGGGTGAATTCGTTAATCAAATCATAGTCGATCGACAAACAGTTGTTTCCGTTATTGGCACTGTTGATTTGCTCCATGTAAGCCAGGTAGGTATTGTATTCATTGAAATCCCGGGTAGTTCTTTGAATAATCGAATCCTGTGTCAGAATAATCGGGTTAAATCCTTGTTTTTGTGCTACAGAAGTAAGCGTTTTCATGTATGCTTTTTTAGCTGCGGCGAGTTCCCATGCTGCTTTAGGGGTTTTGGATTCCAAATGAATATTCGGTTCCACGATCACAATATCTTTAAAACTGGCTTCCTTTTTTGAACGTTCCGTTATATGCGCTTTCCATGCTTTTTCCTGGTCGCGCTTACTCAAAAGATAAAACTGTTCGGAAGCTTCTTTCATGGAATCGTTGTGTTCTTTCAGAGTAGTGAATTTTCGTACAAAAGAACTGTCGCGAAGAATGTCCGAAATGGCGTAAACAGCAAATTCCGTTGAATCGAAAACCGGAACAGATTGTGTCGAACGTTTTTCCTTGATACGGCTGTATTTTGAACCTTCAGCAGGAGGAGTTGTTTCCTTTTTTTCGGCTGTTTCATTGCTGGTTTTATTGATTGCATTCACCGAGGCCTGCTGATAGGTGAAAGGCTGATATTTGGATAAACTCACTGTTTGTTCCTGGCTGAAAGCTTCCACATAGAAGTTGTAGGATTCCTCAAAAAACGATTCTCCGGGGTGTTTTGCCCGCAGGTCATACACCACCCGCAACCCGATTGTAGCCAATTCGAAGGTATTGCACTTATTCAGAAATTTATACAGAAGAGAAGATTCACCTTCAATTTGCTCTGCTTTTTTGGTTTTTTCAAACTTGAATTTTAACTGAATGATGGACAACCACGCAAGGGTTTTCATTTTATCCAGATAAAGTGAATTCGGAAAGTCCTTCTCCAGCAAAAAGATCGTATAGAGCGCACTGAATTCACTGCCTTCAATGATATTCAACCGAATGTTTTCAAGGCGGCAGGTGGTCCGTATTTCAAAGAAAAGATCCTCGTTCAGTACAAACGAATTGGTTCCCCAGTCTGCATATTCTGAAATCGCCTTCTCAACCGCTACTTTTCGTTTTTTGATATTCGGATGAGAACTGTACGTATCGTTGTAATTCTCCTCAGCAGTGATCGGTTTAATTTTCACATTGATCTTCTTCTCCGGAATGGTCATGTTTTCCGTATTGAAGTAATTGAACGGAAATGCTACTTCATCAAAGGGAAGATAGGAATACATCAACACATCAAATGCGCCAATTAACTCTTCTGAAGAATACCCCATTTTGTGATACCTTTTCAATGCAAGCTGATCCGCTTCCAGTTCTTTCTCTTTCGAAAACTGGCTGAGTTCCAGGATTTGATCCTGCCGCTTGATCGGTCCAACTTTTTTGTAATTCAGGTATTCTTCATGGACATGTTTTTTCTCATAATGTGCAATTTCATGCGCCAGAACAAAAGCCAGCTGTGCTTCGGATGACAATTGAGAAATCAAACCGGTTGTCACGAAAATAATTCCAGGAGCCGTTGAAAAGGCATTTGTTTCGTTGGATTTAATGGTGTAAAACCGCAGTTCTTTGAGTAATTCCGGGTCGTCTTTTAATAATTTTGAAGCCAGATCCTGCAGGTAAACAGAAACTTCGTCACCGTAGGTCACGTAACCCGAATACAGGATTTCATCCAGGCGTTCGTGGATTTTTTTCAGGTAGTTTTGTGCTTCTAATTTTGTTTTAAAGGTGAGTTTATTCGCTGCAAGATCATTCAGTATTTTTTGGGAAACGGGCGTGCTGAAATCCGCAGGCATTTCACCTTTCGAAAGCAGGGTCTGATAATGGTTAAAATCTTGCTGGGACAGCGAGAAAAAGGAAGTGAGAACGATCAGTATACTTACCTGAAACGATTTGGAGATAGAATAAAGGTGATTCATTGTATTGCTTATAATCGGATGCAAAAGTAATCCAAAAATAAAAACCGGAAGCAGCTTGAGATTAATTCGGAACAAGTTCCTGCGAACAGAGTCAGACTCAGCTATTGTCAATCAAATAGAATCGCTATTTTTGTTCAAAAAGTTTAAACGTTGGAAAATCAACTTGAATTATCAATCGTCATTCCTTTATTCAATGAAGTAGAATCACTGCCGGAATTGCATGCGTGGATCAAACGTGTGTTGAATGAGCATAAACTCTCTTATGAAGTTATTTTCATTGACGATGGAAGTAAAGATGGTTCCTGGAAAGTGATTGAATCCCTGAAACTGGAAGATTCCAATGTTCGCGGAATCAAATTCCAACGTAATTACGGTAAATCTGCGGCACTTCATGTTGGTTTTGATGCTGCTTTGGGAAAAGTGGTTGTAACGATGGATGCTGATTTGCAGGATTCTCCGGACGAATTGCCGGAATTGCACCGCATGATCGTAGAAGATGATTTTGACGTAGTCTCCGGATGGAAGAAAAAGCGCTACGACCCGATTAGTAAAACAATCCCTACAAAATTATACAACTGGGCTGCACGCAGAATGACCGGAATTTACCTGCATGATTTTAATTGCGGGTTGAAAGCCTATAAAAATGTGGTTGTGAAAAGTATTGAGCTCTACGGAGATATGCACCGGTACATTCCGCCACTGGCAAAATATGCGGGTTTTAATAAAATAGGTGAGAAGGTTGTTGTTCACCAGGCACGCAAATACGGGACGACCAAATTCGGGTTAAACCGCTTTTTAAATGGTCCGCTGGATTTGATGACGGTTGCATTCATGGGGAAATTTGCTAAAAAACCGATGCATTTCTTCGGGGCAATGGGATCCTTGTTGTTCATCATCGGATTTGGAATCACGTTTTACCTGGCGATCGACAAGATATTCATTCATTCTACGGCAAAGAAATTGGC
>NZ_JASLCN010000146.1 GCF_030151805.1 Fluviicola sp. | reverse complement strand
TTTAACAGGACCACCACCATCTGCATGTACACCATCGGTTGCAATCAATGCTTCAACAACGACTATTTGTTCGGGAGAAAGCGTTGTCTTTAGTGCAACACCAACGCATGGAGGAACTTCACCTTCTTATCAATGGAAAGTGAATGGCGGAAATGTCGGAACAAACAGTTCTTCTTATACATCGACTACGCTTACAAACGGAAGTGTTGTGACGTGTGTCATGGTAAGTAATGCCGCTTGTGCTTCTCCGACAAGTGTTACAAGTAACACGATTACGATGACGGTTTCGGCTTCTGTTATACCTACGTTTACTCAAATTCCTGCAATCTGTTCGGGAGGATCATTCACCTTGCCAACAACTTCCAATAACGGAATCAACGGTACGTGGAGTCCGGCGGTTAATAATACTGCGACAACAGCGTATACGTTTACACCGAATTCAGGTCAGGGGCAATGCGTTTTGACAGCCAGCATGACGGTAACAGTGAACAACAGTACAACACCGACCTTTAACCAGATTTCGGCAATTTGTTCCGGGGGATCATTCACATTACCAACGACTTCTACGAACGGAATTACCGGTACCTGGAGTCCGGCAGTGAATAATACTACAACAACGACCTATACGTTCACACCGAATGCAGGACAATGTGCTTCTGCAACAACGATGACAGTGACGGTGAACAGCGCATCCACAACTCCGGCATTTAACCCGATTCCTGCAATCTGTTCGGGAGGATCATTCACATTACCAACGACTTCTACGAATGGAATTACCGGTTCGTGGAGTCCGGCGATCAATAACACAGCAACAACGACCTATACGTTCACACCGAATGCAGGACAATGTGCTTCTGCAACAACGATGACCGTAACAGTGAACACAACTTCCGTAACACCGGTCTTTACCCAAATTCCTGCAATTTGTTCGGGAGGATCATTTACTTTGCCGACAACTTCCACGAATGGAATTACCGGTTCGTGGAGTCCGGCGATCAATAATACTGCAACAACGACATATACGTTTACACCGAATGCCGGACAGTGTGCAGTAACAACAACGATGACTGTAACGGTGAACAACAGTGTAACGCCGACATTCAACCAAATTGCAGCGATCTGTTCAGGAACCGCATTGACACTCCCAACGGTTTCTACGAACGGAATCAATGGTTCGTGGAGCCCGGCGGTGAATAATACCGCGACAACAACGTATACATTCACTCCGACTTCCGGACAGTGTGTTGAAACTACAACGATGACTGTGGTTGTGAACTCTGTGAATGCAGGAACAACTGTTCAGGGGAATACCATTACGGCATCTGCAACAGGAGCAACGTATCATTGGATCAATTGTGTGGATAACCAACCGATCAACGGGGCAACAAATGCATCATTCACACCAACTCAAAATGGTTCTTATGCAGTGGTTGTTACTCAAAACGGATGTTCTGCAACGTCAAATTGTGTGATCATCTCTACCGTTGGTTTGGAAGCATTGACACAAAACGGATGGAATGTTTATCCGAATCCTGCGAATGACCAATTGTTCATTGAAGTGAGTGAAGCGGTAGAAATTACAATTATAGACATGACTGGAAAAGCGATTCAGCACGAAGCGTTGAAATCTGGAAATAACACCATTCAAGTAAGTTCACTAACCCCTGGAGTTTACTTCATCAAATCAGCATCCGGAGCGAATGTGAAATTTGTGAAGAACTAGCATGAACCTCCTATGACTACGAAAAAGCCCCTGACATTTTTGTCGGGGGCTTTTTGTTTTGTGGTACGAGGAAATACGCAGCAGTTTAATTGACGACAATCAGCTGGTTTTGCCACAAATGAAAAATGATTTTCTTCCCTTTTTCCAACGAAAACTTCCGGTTTACCAATTCAATTGCCATTTCGATTGTTTGCCCGGTGATTTCCTGTAAAAGCAGGGGCAGATTCAATTGTTCGAGGTATCCGACAGGTCGTTCCAGCCCGGGATGACAAACTGCCTGAATGACTTCAACAACATCGTTATTCACTGCGAATACTTCTTTGAAAGTAATGAGCGGGGAAGGGCTGATCCTGCCGGATCGGATTTGATTCAAAACCAGATCTACAGGAATTGAAACGGGCGCTTTATGAGAAGGAAAGGACGGAGGTGAATTGAATCCTTGCTGTAATTTTCGTAAGAATTGAGAAGAATCCGGAGGAACGGAAAGTTGAATGACTGATTTGTTTTTCCAAAACAGCGCATTTTCCTTATACGGCCATGCAGTTTGATAAAACGAAGCTGTCCAGTGAGCGTGATTGCTGACGGAGTCGATGAGTTTTTCTTCGTAAAATGCCTTTGCATGTGACGAGCCCGGATCTTTTAAGAATGTGTTTACCGCAATGGCAGCTTGCAATGAAAAGCGCATTGCCTTTTCAACACCGTTCGATGACAAAGGATCCAGCGTAAATGCGGCTTCTCCCAATTTGATCAATTGTCCGTTCCAGGGATTTTGATGTACAAAGGAGGTAACAGAGCACGTTTCTGTCACGGAATCTTTCAACTGACCGGCAACCGAGCTGAAAAAACGGGTGCTTTTGGCTAATTCGAACAATGATTGATCTTTGTATTGTTGAATGGTCTTTCCGTCTGTAAAAGCCATAATCCGGTAACGGTTTCCCAGAACTTTTGCCCCCCAGAACCAGCCTTCACGAGTGGCTTCAACAAAGGTTTCTTCCGGCATCAGATCTGCATGGATGTGTGTCCAGGTTGCAACAGATGCAGGTGAAACGGACAAACGTTCTTTGGCCAGTGTTCCTTTTCGACCACGGGCATCCAGTAACACAATCGTTTGGATTGAAACGGTTTTCCCTTCTGAAAGAACTTCCAGTTTCCAACCTTCTTCCGTTTGGCAGAACTCATGAAGCTTTGCAGGTTGTAAGAGATGTAAACCTCTGTTTACGGCCAATTGAAGCAATTGCTGATCCAAAATACTCCTGTCGACCACGATGTTCTCAGGACGGTTTTTGAGCTGCTGAACGTTTTCTTTGTTTTCCCAAATAACGTTTGAAGGCAAATGATGGAGGTAGCTTTCGTGATGCAACACCTGTTCTGCATTCAGGTAAGCGAAAATATTCCGGACAGTCGGTGAAAGAGATTCCCCGATCTGCTGCCGGGGAAATGCTTCCGATTCGATCATCCCGACGGTATGGCCCATTTCCAATAAGCGCAAAGCGGCACATATTCCTGCAGGTCCGGCTCCCAGAATGCATACATGTAATTTTTCAGGAAAAAACGTCATGTCTTTCAATTAAACCAATCGGGTTTTAAACGAGACAAACGTTCATGAGCCTGGATGGAATAAGTCAACCAGGAACGGATATAATCGCAGGCCGGTCTGCCTTTTTCAATGACTTCATGATGACAACCACCGCTGCATAAATAACGTGCCCAACACTGAGAGCACGGATCTTGTTTGTGTACATGACGTGTTGAAAGCCAGTTGTTTTGCTTTTCCGGGTTAATTCCGGTGTTTAAGTCGCCCATATAACCGGTATCTTCATTCACAAAGCGGTGACAGGCGAATAATTCCTCATCGGCTGAAACTCCCATGTAACCGGCTCCGGCTCCGCAAGGATAAGGCCGGTGAGTTCCTTTTGAAATTTCTCTCATGGCATTCACCATGTTTAAGAAAGGATAACGTTTTCCCGCCAATACATTTTTTTCAAAATTCAATCCGCAGGCAATCATGTTTTCCAACATGACTGCCAAACTTTCCGGTGTCATTTCTCCTTGTCCGTTACTTGAACGAAGCAGCGGGGAGAAGCCCACGCTGTGGAATCCCATCCGGACAAATTCGTCCAATGCTTCTGCGAGATTGGTATTTTCCGGAGTCACGGTTACGCGCGCGGAAACCTGCATGTTTTTCTGAAGCGATAACAACGGTTGTATATTTTGCATCACGCGGTCAAAACTTCCTTTTCCACCTTTCATAGGTCGCTGAGCATCATGAGCTTCCTTTAAACCATCTAAACTGATTGTTACAGCGAATCCGTGTGTTTCAAAGAAAACAGCATCTTCTTCTGTGAGCAAGGTCCCGTTGGTTGTGATCGAATACCGGACTTTGATATTCTTTTCCTTCGCTTTTGTTTCAGCGTATGAAACGGCTTCCCGGATAGCTTTCCGGTTGATCAGTGGTTCTCCGCCTAAAAAGGTCAATTGCACTGTTCCGTCTTCCGGACAACCTTTCAGCAGCAGATCAATGGATTTGAAGGCTGTTTCGAGTGACATATTCTTCGATGGTCCTCCAAAATCTCCCTGATCGGCGTAACAATAGGTGCAGCCCATATTGCATTTTTGAGCAATGGCAAGCGACAAGGCATAAAGCGGCGGACTTTCCAAAGGCTGATCGTCGATATAAGTGGGAGCGTCCAGGCCAAGCAGAATCAATTCTTCCTGCAAAGCGGCTTCATTGTTTGTTTGGATGAGGTTCGAAATGCGCTCTTCGACTGCCTGACTGATGGAATACAGCTGACTTCCGTTTGGAAGAAACAACTGGGTGGTGTGGAGACTCTTGATGAGGTGCGCCACCCGTGAAACCGGTTTGGATTGCTGCATCACCACACCAGCCAGTATTCCCGCTATCTGATCCGTATTGTATTTTGTAGATTCTTTCGAAAGATTCATGCTGTTTTTCGTTAATGGATGTGAATTCTTAGCTCTCGAGTGCGTCGTTTCCTTTGATGATGAAACTGAGTTCTCCCTGCCAGTTTTCGAACAAATCGTCATAGGTTTGCATTCTGCTGTCGGACCAGTTGTCCGGAATGTATTTTCCGGTTCGTTTCTTCGCCATCCAGTTATCTCCGGTGCTTAATCCGTTTTCATCCGGAACTACGTTCACGTAATCAGGTCTGCTGGCAGCCCAGTAATAGCAGGAACATTCGCGGTAATCATTTTGCCAGGGAGCACACAAACTTTGGGTTAACTCTCCCGGTTTCAGGATTTCATCCGAAAAGGCGGCGCTGTTTCCATCGAAAAGCTCGTTGACCTTCAGTTTAACAGCGATGTATTTCTTTTTGTCTTTCAGTTCTTTCAGATCGACCAATACTTCCGTAGGAGACTTTTCTGCCGTGAAATGACAAAGAACTTCCTGTCCTTGTTTTTGGAGCACTTCCACCATCGAATTGGACCATTCCATGAATGAAACTCCGTTCGGATTGGCAGTAGTAATTAATGGCTGGCTGTCTCCGCCCGGGAAAACAGGTCCGCTTGTAGCTACCATCGTAGGTTTGCCGTCAATGGCAACCAAACGATGACCGATCAGTTTTTTGAATTCGGAGTTTTCAGCATCGACGACGTAATTGTTGCTTTCGAGTAGTACCAAGCCTTTGAAAGCTCTTCGCCACAAGTTTCTGAAATCGAATTCCAAACCCGGGAAACAATTGGAAATTGCAGAGCGTGCAACGGTCGAATAGGGGTTTCCTTCGGCACGATAATGCAATTGAGCTGTTTTGTTGGACGGAATCATCGGAGAACCGTACGATTCCGGCAAGTTGTTCGGGTTGGTTTTCTCAAATGCAAACTGAGCTGCCGCTTTGATGATTTTATTGATTTGTCGATAGGTAAAAGTCAGGGAGCGACCATCTGCACCGCGCATCAACGCCGGCATTTTACGCAATCCGCTATCTGAAAGATCTCCGATTTCGTAAGGTCTGCGTAATAAATCTGCAAACCAGGGAGCGGCACCTGCGCTTAATCCGTTGAATACGCGTTCGTGCAATACGCGCAAGGCATAATTATCGACTAACGACGTTGCCATGATCGGTTCATACAAACGACCGAAATCATTGGTGTTTTGCCGAACCATTGTACTTGCCGTGTTGAATTTCCCTTCGTAACTATTTCCGTTCATGATTGCAGTATTCATGATCCGGATTGTTTCAAAAGCTCTGCGGATAATGTCTTCCGCTTCTTCGATATCCACCGACCCGTCGATATCCGTTCCGAGGAAAATCTGTTCCAATTCGTCTGAAACTACGCGGATCGGAAGCGTGTCCGGAGCATATGCCGGAGGACCTGCGCTGATATGCGCTTTTGCTGTGAGTGTTTTTGTTTTCGACAATTTCAGGCTCACTTTCACATGTCCGTCACATTCGTCGTCAATGTATCCCCAGCTTACGCGTGTACCGTCTTCGAGGTTGTAACCCGCGAAAAGTTGTGCAGGATTGGTGTAATAGGGAAGAGAAGTTGCGGATTCTTTATAACCCAGCCATTTTCCTTCCTTTTTGTAGATGACTTTATCTTCCGAATTGATGACCGGATCTTTTTCCATGACTCCCGGAGACTTTTCTCTTTCCAGTCTTGTTCCGTAAACAAGTCCGCCACCCGGAGTGTAACGCAAACGAATCTCAGGAAATTCAGCAGTAGGCTGAATAAATTGGATTGATCCTAAAGGAAGTCTTTTTCCTTTCACGAAATTCCCGCATTCTCCTAATAAAGGCATTGCTTCATGCGTTTTGATTTCGGATAATTTTGCGATGATCTGGTCTTTTTCATCACTGGTTCTGCGGAACATTTTCATGTTCCCGACTTCTACATCCCAACGAATGTCCTGAAGGCTTAATCCGGCTTCTTTTAATAAAGCAAGAGTCAGAGGAACCAATTGATCCGGGCTTTTATCCGTCAATGCGAAAACTTCCAGGAAAGGCGCTACAGGAAGTACTTTCCCTGATTTGTCGTCAATGGATTTCGCTTTTTTGAAAACCACTTTTTTGGGTTTACTTGCTTTGATGATTCCCGTTTTGGGATCTACTTCAAAAGTCTTTGCCGGAACAATGGTTCTGAAATCCAGTGGTTTGTTTTTGGATAATTCCAGGTCATATGCCGCCAGTGGTTTATCTGATTCTCCCAAACGACCGATTGCGATAGGAGGTAATATGCGAAGTTCTATAATTTTCATGTTGCATGTTTTTAGTCAGTATCAATCGAATAGCTATGCTTATTGCAGGTTTTCGATGCTATGAAGTAATTGTTGATCCGTTTCGTGAAGCGCATTCAGGAACTGTAAATCTGCCTGATTCTTGTATTTCTTAAGATCTTCAATGATGTTGCCGGAGGCAATGATCAAATCTTTGTGTGTTTTCCAACGATTCAATTCTCCGATGGGAAGATCAAACGTGTAAGGAGCTGTAAACGGCGGTCCGGCCATAATCGAGCTTCCTTCTGCAATCGGTTTTTGCACAATGACCGTAGCCAGGCTGCGCAGGTTGTACATTTCCCCGAATGTGGAGTTGATGACCATTCCACGCGGCGTATAAGCTCCGGATTGATTCAGACCATTATCCAGCGCGAAGCTGTGATTTAAGAAATTCAGCAACAAGCGGTAACGAATGTCGAATAATTTGCACCAAAGAATCGTTTCAGGTTTGGTAATAGCGTCTGACTCTAGCTCCAATGCCGGTTCATTGGTTGAAGAACTGATATCGGCATCTGATTCGGAAGAAATATACGGGTTGGTTGCCACGTTCCGCGAAGGATCGAATGTGTTGTTTGTTTCTTTCAGGAACAGTTTGTATTCCTTGAAAATGAACAAAAAGCGCTCAAAGTGGGAAGGTGTTTTCGTATCGACATCTTCTCCTTCACCTTGTTCTGCAATTTCATTCAGTGCACCGTAGGCATCATCCCGGCACATCAAAGGTGCTACCAGCACGTCCGGACTTTTGCCGTAAACTCCTGCTCCCGCAGAACCACGTTGCCCGCCAACATATCCGCGTCCCCATTCATCGAATTTCGCTTGATAGGGATAGGTATTTGCCATGAATGTTTCGTCGGAAATCACATCCGGATCCTGAATCAATTGCAAGAGAATTTTGAAGAGTGCACCAACGGTATGCGGATCAGAAGTAGAAGCCTTCACCAAATCCGTTACTTCTTTGGCAAGTGGATCGTTCGAATCCAGCCAGCTTTGAGGAGCTTCCGCATAGACATACTTTGCAAGCGAATTCAACGAGAATTTTTCCAATGCAAAAGGAAAAGGGTAGAAGGGAATATCCCAGGGATAGCTTTCCCGACCGAAATTCAACGGTGCTCCAATGACTTTTAAGACGTTTTGTACGGAGATAAAATGCCCCATTTCTTCTTTGGCAATTCCGGTAATGATGTTTTTCCAGGTCGCTACTTTTTGCTGATACTTTTCCGGTAAATCCGGATTTCCGATACTGTAAGCGGCGTATAAATACTGTAACATCAAGCCGTGCTCGATTTCTGCGTCAACATGCAGCAACATGGTGATGTAGTCTTTCCCGTTGAATTCATCGGGAATAACAAATTTTTTATCAGCTACAGCTTCACCTTTCAAAGCTGATTTTCCTGATTTTAATAAACGGAGCTGGAGTACTTCAGCTTCCTTGTTTGCTTTTGCCCACTCGAGGATCGGAGCAATAAAGCGGTCTCTTCTTGTATAGTTCATAGTTTACCGGTTGGTTAAATGAATGATGTGTGACTGGTTATTTGATCGTGACAATTGAAGAAATGTCCTGCCGGATGTTTTGTTTGCGCAGGGAATTCCCGGGCGATGGCATAACAACGGGTTTCAGTGAATAGCATAGTAGTCCTGTTTTAGCGAATAATAGTATTGTTTTCAGGGCGAAAAGTATAAAAGATTCTAAACAAATACTACGGTATAAATACTTGTTTTTCAATGTGGTTTTCCGAAAAAGAATGACTTCAATGAAACAGCGTCTGATCCTGCATTTATAGAATATCCGCAGATACATGAACTTAAGGGCGGACAGACTTTCTTTTGGCTTTCTACA
>NZ_JASLCN010000142.1 GCF_030151805.1 Fluviicola sp. | reverse complement strand
TTTTATGGAATGAGCGCACATTACATTGAATTTGCTCAAACAGCATATACGCAATTAGGCGGAGGTGCAATTTTGTATCACGGGGCTGAAACAACTGCCGGTGGTTCCAATGCCGTAAACTTCAATAAAGCAATTATCAAAGGCGACAATGAAGTGTTCCTGAAAGTTCCTCTGAAGAATATCTCTCCGGATACGTATCGTTGGGTTCGTATGTCGTTGACTTACCAGAATTATTCCTTGAATTACCGATACAATGGTGTGGATTACAATGGAAGATTGGCTTCATTCGTAGGGTTTAACACCTATATCACGAATTATAAAGTATGGAATCAAACGGTCAATATCAACGGGAACAAACTTCAGGGATATTGGGCATTTGAAAACTTAGGTCTTGTTGTTCAGGGACAGGCTCCGTCAACTACGGTTCCGAATCCATTGTTTGCAACATCTCCGGTTCCTGCAGGATCTTGTGTCGTGACAGGAAGCTTTGATACACCATTCACCATTACAGGAAATGAAACTCAGGATATTACTTGTACGATGTCTTTATCCACAAACAAAAGCTTTGAGTGGTATGATGTAAACGGTGATAACAAGTATGAACCATTGTTGCCGAACGGAAACACAAATGATTATCCAACGGATATGGGATTGAGAGGTTTGAAACCGATCATTACGCCATAAACATATCTTATTGATTTAAAAAGGAGGAGTGGATTGATTCACTCCTTTTTTTGTTTTCATATCTCCCGAAAGAAAAGCACTCTGGCATGGATCTTGCAAAATCAGGGAAAAACACGTTATGAAAAAAATACTATTCATTCTTACCCTTACTACTGCCGCAACTACCTACGCACAAGATTATTCTCAAAAAGGTTCCTGGTATCTCGGAGGAAGCGCGGGATTTTCAATGGGATCGACCACCCAGGGAAATACGACCTTCAAAAGAAGTTCCTGGTTGGCTTCTCCGGAAGTCGGTACTTTTCTAACCGATCATATCCAGGTTGGTTTAGGGATTACCTCAGGTGGCAGCAGTAATGATTTTTCACCTGCAAACAATGTAAAAACGCTGCAATTCGGAGGATCGGTTTATGGCCGCTACCTATTCGGAGAAAAAGCATTCAGACCGTTTTTAGGAATCAGCGGAAGTTTTCTCGCCGGACAGAATAGATCTTATCCGGGCGCAGGAAGAACCGATCTGAATACCATTAATGCTAGTTTCTCCGCAGGATTTGCATATTATGTGACTCCACGAATTGGTATTTTCGGTTCCATTGGAGTACTGGGATATACTTATTCCCGTGAAATTTTCCCGACTGCTCCAAGCAGAGTGACCAATGACTTTGGATTCAATGCCACAACACTGGGCAACCGTTTCACTATCGGAATGTATTATACCATCTGTAAAGGAAAAGAAAACAAGTAAATCCAAACCCCGACAACCCAATAAAAAACACCCCGGTCACTGAATGCTTGCGCTAAAGCTTCAGCATAGGCGCAGCGTAGTCAAAGTGCCGGGGTGTTTCATTTTTATACTACTTATAATTTCTGGAAACGAAATACTCTCTCGTTTTGATTGAGGGAAAGGAAATAAACTCCGGTTTTGAATTCTCTCAGTGAGATGTCAGCATTTACCTCCGATAATGAAAGCTTCTTGATCAGATTTCCCTGAAGATCATAGATAACAGCTTCCCGAATGGACGATAAATCTTTTCCGGACAAGGTAATCGACGCAACAGCGGGATTCGGAAATAATTCAATTTGCATTTCCTTGTTTTCATTCACTCCCAAATCACACATATCGGTCCAGGGTGTTTGCTGTCCCGGAGGTGTTTGCTCACCGTCTTCTCTATAACAAAGCTGTGAATAATCATATTCAAAGCCGTGAATTTCCAGTAAACCACGATACGTATTAAAAAGAACCCATTCGCCACTGCTACCTCCGTCTGTCAACCGGTAATTTGCACTGTAATTTCCGGAAGATTCCAATACACTGTCTTTTGCTGTAACTATCAGTGTATCGTTGTACGCGAAAAAGGGCGGATAGACATCAAGGTACGTTCGGAAAGCATTCAAATAGACACTGCTGTCCGGTAAAAGTGTACCAACAGGTAAATTATAGCCAATCGTTATGTTCGTCTCAACATCGTTCCTGTTTATAAAAAACCGCTGTTGATTTGCAACATCTTCGCGAATACCTCCACCATAGACACCACCGTGGAAAATCCGTGTATATACCTGACCTCCAATAGTTGTATCCCCGGACCAAACTGTTTTGTGAAACGATTCCACATTTTCACTTCCATTCCAATGTTGAGACCGATACAAATACTGTGTGTAATCCCCATGGATTGGTTGATAAGCAATTGTTTGAGCATTTGCCAGGATTCCCAATTGCAAGCTCACTAAAAAAAGTAGTGTTTTTTTCATGTCTTATGATTTAGAGTGTTTCTTCATTGATACAAAAAAAAATAATGGTTGTAAAAAAAATCCCTCCCGGCAAAGCCAGAAGGGATTTTATATTCAGATAATTAAATCTTAAGAAATTGCATCCATTTCGTCCTTGTTTGCAACAAGTACTTTTTGGAAGCGGCGTACACCTGTACCAGCCGGGATCAAGTGACCAACAATTACGTTTTCTTTCAAACCTAATAAGTGATCTTCTTTTCCTGAGATTGCAGCTTCATTCAATACCTTCGTTGTTTCCTGGAAGGAAGCAGCTGAGATGAATGATTGTGTCTGCAATGAAGCACGTGTAATACCTTGTAGCAACGGTGTTGAAGTTGCAGGAACTGCATCACGGGATTCAACCAATTGCTTATCTGCACGTTTCAATTGTGAATTTTCATCACGCAATTTACGGGCAGTAACAATTTGTCCAGCCTTCAATGTTGTAGAATCTCCGGCATCAACTACCACTTTCATTCCGTAGATAGAATCGTTCTCTTCCATGAAGTCTGCTTTGTGAACAGATTGTCCTTCCAGGAAGCGTGTATCTCCGGCATCAACGATTTCTACTTTCAACATCATCTGACGAACGATTACTTCGAAATGCTTATCGTTGATTTTTACCCCTTGCAGACGGTAAACCTCCTGGATTTCATTTACGATGTATTCTTGTACTTTCGTTGGTCCCTGAATGTTCAGAATATCATTTGGTGTGATTGCACCATCAGACAACGGTTGTCCTGCACGGGTGAAATCGTTCTCTTGTACCAGGATGTGCTTAGAAAGCGGAACCAGGTATTTGCGAACATCACCAACTTTAGAAGTCACCTGAATTTCACGGTTACCACGTTTAATTTTTCCAAATTCAACGATACCATCAATTTCAGAAACTACGGCAGGGTTAGAAGGGTTACGTGCTTCGAATAATTCCGTTACACGAGGAAGACCTCCGGTGATATCCCCTGTCTTACCAGCAACACGAGGAATTTTCACAAGAATTACACCTTCTTCTACTTTATCGCCTTCACCTACAGAAATGTGAGAATCAACCGGAATGTTGTATTCGCGCAATACTTCTTTCGTTTTAGCATCGATAATGTGGATTGCAGGGTTTTTCTTCTTATCACGAGATTCGATGATCACTTTTTCAGTAAATCCTGTTTGCTCATCGACTTCTTCACGGTAAGTAACACCGTCAATAATATTTTCAAATAAAACCTTACCGGAAACTTCAGAAATGATTACCGCGTTATACGGGTCCCACTTACAGATAATGTCTCCTTTTTTCACTGAGATGTTGTTTTCAAGCATCATTTCAGCACCGTAAGGAATGTTGGATGTCATTAAAGTAACACCTGTTTTAGGATCAGTAATTTTCAATTCAGCTGAACGACCAACAACGATTGTTTTCGCTTCACCATCTGCACCTTTACGGGTAATTGTACGTAATTCATCAATTTCCAATCTACCGGCAGCTTTCGCTTTCAAGTCAGACTCATCAGCAATGTTCGATGCAGTACCCCCAACGTGGAATGTACGAAGTGTCAACTGTGTACCCGGCTCACCAATTGACTGAGCAGCTACAACCCCAACAGCATCCCCGTCTTGTGCAGGGCGGTGAGTTGCAAGGTTACGTCCGTAACACTTAGAACAAACTCCGCGACGCATTTCACACGTCAATACCGAACGGATTTCAACTTCTTCAATACCTGCTTTCTCGATTTCGTCAGCTACTGTTTCAGTAATCAACTCACCTGCAGCAACAATTAATTGTTCTGTTTCCGGGTTGAAGATATCGTGAACAGAAGTTCTTCCTAAAATACGGTCAATCAATGGTTCAACGATCTCATCGTTTTTCTTCAATGAAGTCGCAACTAAACCTCTCAATGTTCCACAATCTACTGCATTAATAACAACATCTTGTGCAACGTCCACCAAACGACGAGTCAAGTAACCCGCATCCGCCGTTTTCAATGCCGTATCGGCCAAACCTTTACGCGCACCGTGAGTAGAGATAAAGTACTCCAAAATCGAAAGTCCTTCTTTAAAGTTGGAAAGAATCGGGTTTTCGATAATTTCCTGTGTAGAAGCACCTGATTTTTGCGGTTTCGCCATCAATCCACGCATACCGGACAACTGACGAATCTGCTCTTTCGAACCACGGGCTCCGGAGTCAAACATCATATAGATGGAGTTGAATCCCTGATCGTCATTCTTCAATTGATCCATCAACGTATTCGTCAAACGGGAATTGGTATGCGTCCAAATATCAATAATCTGGTTGTAACGCTCGTTATTCGTGATAAGACCCATGTTATAGTTGGCCATTACCTCTTTCACTTCCGTTTCTGCTTTCGCAACCAAAATTTCTTTTTCTTTCGGGATGATGATATGATCCAGGTTGAACGATAGTCCACCACGGAATGCCATTCCATAACCCAATTCTTTAATATCATCCAGGAACTTCGCTGTTTTAGCCGTTCCACATACTTTCAATACGTGTCCGATGATATCACGAAGTGCTTTCTTAGTCAATACATCATTCAAGAATCCAACTTCTCTTGGAACTACTTCGTTGAACAATACGCGACCACAAGTGGTATCGATCATCATTAAAGTAGGTACTCCTTCAGCGTTCAAATCGTACGATTTTACTTTGATCGGAGCATGCAAATCCAATTTACCTTCGTTGTTCGCAATGATTACTTCTTCCGGAGAATAGAAAATACTTCCTTCACCTTTTACCTTGTGTTCAGGGGTACTTGTACGCATCTTCGTGATGTAGTAAAGACCCAAGACCATATCCTGAGAAGGTACCGCAATCGGCGCTCCATTCGCAGGGTTCAAAATGTTGTGAGAAGCAAGCATCAACAATTGCGCTTCCAAAATTGCAGCATTACCTAATGGTAAGTGAACCGCCATCTGGTCACCATCGAAATCGGCGTTGAATGCCGTTGTTACCAACGGGTGCAAACGAATTGCTTTTCCTTCGATCAATTTCGGCTGGAATGCCTGAATACCCAAACGGTGAAGCGTAGGTGCACGGTTTAATAATACCGGGTGACCTTTCAACACGTTTTCAAGAATATCCCAAACTACAGGCTCTTTACGATCAACGATTTTCTTTGCAGATTTAACCGTTTTCACGATACCACGTTCGATCATCTTACGAATGATAAACGGTTTGTATAGCTCAGCAGCCATGTCTTTCGGCAAACCACACTCGTGTAATTTCAAATCCGGTCCAACAACAATTACGGAACGTGCAGAGTAGTCAACACGTTTTCCTAATAAGTTTTGACGGAAACGTCCTTGTTTTCCTTTCAATGAATCAGAAAGGGATTTCAACGGACGGTTTGATTCTGTTTTAACAGCAGAAGCTTTACGGGAGTTGTCGAACAAAGAGTCAACAGCTTCCTGCAACATACGCTTCTCGTTACGCAAGATAACTTCCGGAGCTTTGATTTCGATCAAACGCTTCAAACGGTTGTTACGGATAATTACACGACGGTAAAGGTCGTTCAAATCCGATGTTGCGAAACGTCCACCATCCAATGGAACTAACGGACGCAATTCAGGTGGAATAACCGGAACCACTTTCACGATCATCCACTCAGGGCGGTTTTCGATACGTGTCTGAGATTCACGCATTGCTTCAACCACTTGCAAACGCTTCAATGCTTCGTGCTTACGTTGTACGGACGTTTCTGTATTTGCCTGGTGACGCAATCTGTAAGACAAGTCCTCCAGGTTCAACTTGCGCAACAAGTCATACAATGCTTCCGCACCCATCTTAGCGATGAATTTATTCGGATCTGTATCTTCCAAATACTGGTTTTCTCTAGGCAAAGTATCCAGGATATCCAGGTACTCTTCTTCTGTCAGGAAATCTTTTTCAGTAAGAGAAGATCCATCCAAATTATTTGCGATACCAGCCTGAATAACTACGTAACGCTCGTAATAGATGATTTGATCCAATTTTTTGGTTGGCAATCCTAACAAATAACCGATTTTGTTCGGCAATGAACGGAAATACCAGATGTGTGCTACAGGAACTACCAATGAGATATGTCCCATACGCTCACGACGTACTTTTTTCTCTGTT
Organism: Fluviicola sp.; assembly: GCF_030151805.1. Classification (GTDB taxonomy): domain Bacteria; phylum Bacteroidota; class Bacteroidia; order Flavobacteriales_D; family Crocinitomicaceae; genus Fluviicola. The sequence continues at coordinate 8,817 of NZ_JASLCN010000142.1, read as the reverse complement.
ACTTCAACACCACAACGGTCACAAACGATTCCTTTGTATCGGATACGCTTGTACTTACCACAATGACATTCGTAATCTTTTACCGGTCCGAAGATACGTTCACAGAACAATCCATCTCTTTCCGGTTTGTATGTACGATAGTTAATGGTCTCAGGCTTGAGCACTTCTCCGCTTGACTGATCACGGATCACCTCAGGAGAAGCCAACGAGATCGTAATCTTGTTGAAGCTACTTTGTTTTTTCGGTGTTTCTTTTCTGTAAGCCATGTTATAACTTTCTTTAATTCAATTTGACAATTTGTTTTCGAATAAGATCTTAGTCCATTGATACATTCAATCCAAGACCTCTCAATTCATGCAACAATACGTTGAATGATTCAGGAATTCCCGGCTCCGGAATGTTATCACCTTTAACGATAGCTTCGTATGCTTTCGCACGACCCATTACGTCATCGGATTTCACTGTCAAGATCTCTTGAAGGATATTCGCAGCACCAAATGCTTCCAATGCCCAAACCTCCATCTCACCAAAACGCTGACCTCCGAACTGAGCTTTACCACCCAATGGCTGTTGCGTAATCAATGAGTATGGTCCGATTGAACGAGCATGCATTTTATCATCAACCATGTGGGATAGTTTCAACATGTAGATGATACCAACTGTTGCCGGCTGGTGGAAACGATCTCCTGTTCCTCCATCGTACAAGTATGTCTTACCTGAACGCGGAACGCCTGCTTTGTCTGTCCATTCGTTGATTTCTTCTGGTTTTGCACCGTCGAAAATCGGAGTAGCGAATTTCACACCCAATTTTTCTCCTGCCCAACCAAGAACTGTTTCGTAAATCTGACCTAAGTTCATACGGGAAGGTACCCCCAGTGGATTCAATACGATATCTACCGGTGTTCCATCTTCCAGGAACGGCATGTCTTCAGCACGAACGATGTTTGCAACGATTCCTTTGTTACCGTGACGACCAGCCATCTTATCACCCACTTTCAACTTACGTTTCTGAGCAACATATACTTTCGCCATTTTAACGATCCCTGCAGGCAGTTCATCTCCAACTGAAATGTGGAATTTCTTACGTTTGTAAATTCCTAATAAATCATTTGCCTTAATCGTAAAGTTGTGCAACAAACGACTAATCAATGCATTTACATGAGAATCAGCTGTCCAGTTTGTTGGGTTCACGATTGTGTAATCGATCATCAACAAGTTCTTATGTGTGAACTTCGTTCCTTTCTTAATGATCTCTTCCTTGAAATTGTTGAATACACCAGCCGATTTGTTTTCACCTAAAACGGTCATCAATTTATCAGCTAATTTTTCTTTCAATTCAGCGTAATCTTTGTCGTATTCTGTATCCAGAACTTCCAATACCGGTTTGTCCTGAGCTTTAGACTTACGATCTTTGATTGCACGGGAGAACAATTTTTTCTCGATAACAACACCGCGAAGAGACGGACCTGCTTTCAATGAAGCATCTTTCACGTCACCTGCTTTATCTCCAAAGATTGCACGTAATAACTTCTCTTCCGGAGAAGGATCCGTTTCACCTTTCGGAGTAATTTTACCGATCAGGATGTCACCTTCCTTGATTTCCGCACCAATGCGAATCAATCCGTTTTCATCCAAATCTTTTGTCGCTTCTTCAGAAACGTTTGGAATATCTGAAGTTAATTCTTCCATTCCACGTTTTGTATCACGAACCTCCAAAGAGTATTCGTCAATATGAATTGATGTAAAGATATCGTCACGAACAACACGCTCAGAAATTACAATCGCATCCTCAAAGTTATATCCTTTCCAAGGCATGAAGGCAACTTTCAGGTTTTGACCCAATGCCAACTCTCCTCCTTGTGTAGCATAACCTTCGCAAAGAACCTGTCCTTTCTCAATTCGGTCTCCTTTACGAACAATCGGCTTCAAGTTGATTGTTGTACTTTGGTTTGTTTTCTGGAATTTTGTCAATGAGTAACGCGTTACTTCACTATCAAAGCTTACCAATTTGTCATCTGCAGACCAATCGTAACGAATCACGATTTCGTTTGCATCAACATATTCTACCGTTCCTGAACCTTCAGCATTGATTAACACACGGGAATCGCGTGCTACCAATTGCTCAATTCCAGTACCAACTACCGGAGATTGTGGTTTCAATAACGGAACTGCCTGACGCTGCATGTTTGATCCCATCAATGCACGGTTGGCATCATCATGCTCCAGGAATGGAATAGAAGATGCTGCAATCGAAGCAATCTGGTTAGCACCTACGTCCATCAAATGCAAATCTGTTGGCTGAACAACCGGGAAGTCACCTTCATAACGTGCTTTCACAACATTTGAAAGGAAGTTTCCTTTTTCATCCACGATCGCATTTGCCTGAGCAATCATTTTTTCATCTTCTTCTTCAGCGGATAAATATACCGGCTCAGAATAGATATCTACTTTACCATTCACTACTGAACGGTAAGGAGTTTCGATAAATCCAAGTTTATTCACCTTCGCGAATACACACAAAGAAGAGATCAAACCAATGTTCGGTCCTTCCGGTGTTTCAATCGTACACAAACGACCGTAGTGCGTATAGTGAACGTCACGTACCTCGAAACCTGCTCTTTCACGGGAAAGTCCACCTGGCCCAAGTGCAGACAAACGACGCTTGTGAGTTACCTCGGAAAGCGGGTTGGTCTGATCCATAAATTGAGACAACTGGTTGGTTCCGAAGAACGAGTTAATCACCGAAGAAAGTGTTTTCGCGTTGATCAAATCGATTGGAGTAAAGACTTCGTTATCGCGAACGTTCATACGCTCACGGATTGTACGAGCCATACGAGCCAAACCAACTCCGAACTGAGCGTATAACTGCTCACCTACCGTACGTACACGACGATTTGATAAGTGGTCAATATCATCCACATCTGCTTTTGAGTTGATCAATTCGATCAGGTACTTGATGATTGACAGAATATCATTTTTAGTCAATACACGAGACTCTTCCGAGTTGTCGATGTTCAACTTCTTGTTCATTCTGTAACGACCTACTTCACCTAAATCGTAACGTGCATCAGAGAAGAATAATTTCTCAAATACTCCTTTTGCCGTTTCATAATCTGGTGGTTCAGCATTACGCAACTGACGGTAAATGTGCTCTACTGCTTCTTTCTCAGAGTTTGATGTATCTTTCTGAAGCGTGTTGTAGATAATTGTATAGTCAGCTGTATTTGCATCCTCTTTGTGGAAAATAACCGTTTTCACGTTTGAATCAATCACCAGATCAATGTGGTGCTCTTCCAATACTGTTTCACGGTCAAGGATTACTTCGTTACGTTCGATAGATACTACTTCTCCTGTATCTTCGTCTCCAAAGTCCTCAATCCAAGACTTCAATACACGAGCTGCTAGTCTTCTACCAACGCATTTTTTCAAATTGGCTTTGTTCGCTTTCACTTCATCAGCCAATCCGAATATTTCTAGAATATCTTTATCTGTTTCATATCCGATCGCACGGAACAATGTTGTAACAGGCAACTTTTTCTTACGGTCGATGTAAGCATACATTACGCTGTTGATATCCGTTGCGAATTCGATCCAAGATCCTTTAAAAGGAATCACACGGGCAGAGTACAATTTTGTACCATTCGCGTGACGGCTTTGACCGAAGAATACCCCTGGTGAGCGGTGTAACTGGGAAACAATAACACGTTCTGCACCATTGATTACGAAAGAACCTTTTGGTGTCATGTATGGAATTGTACCTAAGTATACATCCTGCACGATTGTTTCGAAATCTTCGTGCTCAGGGTCTGTACAATATAATTTTAGTTTAGCTTTTAGCGGAACGCTATAAGTCAAACCTCTTTCGATACACTCATCAATAGTGTAGCGGGGTGGGTCGATGAAATAATCAAGGAACTCCAGCACGAATTGATTTCGTGTATCAGTAATTGGGAAATTTTCCGCAAATACCTTGAACAATCCTTCACTTTCACGATTCTCAGGAGTCGTTTCTAATTGAAAAAACTCTTGGAAGGATTTAAGCTGAATATCCAAAAAATCTGGATAAGCGAACTGATTTTTGCTAGAAGCAAAATTAATTCTCGTTGATGTATTGCTTGTTGTTGCCAAGGCGAAATAAATTTAATTGAGAAAAGGACTTTAAATTGGCTATACGCCGGAAAACAGGAATAGGCATCCCGACAGAATCGTCGGGACACCTTTCCTGTAAATTTTAGTAACTAATTACTTGATCTCTACTTCAGCACCAGCTTCTTCAAGCTGTGTTTTCAAAGCAGCAGCTTCGTCTTTAGAAACACCTTCTTTCAATGTAGCAGGAGCTCCATCAACTAGGTCTTTAGACTCTTTCAATCCGTTACCAGTTAATTCTTTAACCAACTTAACTACTGCAAGTTTGTTAGCACCACCTGATTTCAAGATTACATCGAATTCAGTTTTTTCAGCAGCAGCTTCTCCAGCTCCGGCACCACCACCAGCAACCATTACAGGTGCAGCAGCAGCAGGCTCGATACCATACTCGTCTTTCAAAATAGTTGCTAACTCGTTAACTTCTTTTACTGTAAGGTTAACCAATGTTTCTGCGATTTGTTTTAAATCAGCCATTTTTATAAATTTTAAAAAAGGTTCTTAAATATTCTTTTACTTGTGCCTTGCGCTGAAGCTTCAGCGCAAGCGTTATGCTCTTTCTTCGAGCGTTTTAAGGATTCCAGCAATCTTATGACCACCACCTGTAAGACCGGAAATAACATTTTTCGCCGGGCTTTGTAGCAATCCGATGATGTCACCGATTAACTCCTCACGAGACTTGATTGCTTCAAGCGCATCCAATTGGTTGTCACCAATGAAGATTGCTTCTTCAATATAAGCTCCTTTAAGAAGGGGTTTGTCATTTTTCTTGCGGAAATCTTTAATCAATTTTGCAGGAGCATTTCCTACTTCAGCGAACATGATAGACGTCGGACCGCTTAGCACTGATGCCAAGTTGTCGTAGTTTCTACCTTCAACCTTAGCCATTGCTTTCGCCAACAATGTATTCTTCACTACACGTAGTTCGATACCTTGTTGAAAACAACGACGGCGTAATTGGTTAATTGTTTCTACTGAAAGAGCTGCTGTATCTGCAAGATAGAAGATGTTTGCTTTCGATAAATCTGAAGCAAGATCTTCAATGTACTGTGCTTTTTGATCTTTATTCATACTTCAAGATTTTAAGCTACAACAGATTTAGCATCAATTTGGATACTTGGAGACATTGTAGAGCTGATGTAGATACTTTTAATGTAAGTACCTTTTGCAGCAGATGGTTTCAATTTGATTAATTGTAGGATCAATTCACTTGCATTGTCACGAATTTTAGCTCCTTCGAAGCTAGCTTTCCCAACAGAAGTGTGAATGTTACCAAACTTGTCAACTTTGAAATCAATTTTACCTGCTTTCACTTCTTCAACAGCTTTACCAACTTCCATTGTTACAGTACCTGTTTTTGGGTTTGGCATTAAGCCACGAGGTCCAAGGATACGTCCTAAAGCACCTACTTTACCCATCACTGACGGCATTGTAATAATTACGTCGATGTCTGTCCAACCACCTTTGATTTTGTCAATGAATTCATCTAATCCAACGAATTCAGCACCAGCTGCTTTTGCTTCAGCTTCCTTGTCCGGAGTACAAAGTACTAATACTCGTACATCCTTACCAGTTCCGTGAGGCAATGCAACAGTACCACGAACCATTTGATTCGCTTTACGTGGATCTACACCCAAGCGTACAGAAATGTCTACTGATGCGTCGAACTTAGTAGTTGTAATGTTTTTTACCAAATCACACGCTTCTACCAAGGTGTAAGTTTTAGTCAAGTCATACTTTGCTAAAACTTCTTTTCTTTTTTTAGAAATTCTTCCCATGATACTAGCGATTATTTAGTTGCAGGAGCTTCACCTCCTTTAACAGTTACACCCATACTACGTGCCGTACCAGCTATCATACTCATAGCTGAATCAACAGTAAAACAATTCATATCCGGCATTTTATCTTCCGCGATAGTACGAACCTGATCCCAAGTCATTGTACCCACTTTGCTTTTGTTAGGCTCAGAAGAACCTTTTTTAAGCTTAACGGAGTCGATAATCTGCACAGCTGCTGGAGGAGTTTTGATGACGAAATCAAATGATTTGTCACTGTAAACAGTAATCACACATGGTAATACCTTTCCTGGCTTATCCTGCGTACGAGCATTATACTGCTTGCAGAATTCCATAATGTTGACCCCTTTAGCACCAAGTGCCGGACCAACTGGAGGAGCTGGATTGGCTTGACCACCTTTGATCTGTAATTTGATCAATGCTGCTACTTCTTTAGCCATTGTTATTTAAATTATGCAGTCGTAACGTGGGCGTTAAAGGGAAGCTTTAATCAATAATCCCACTGCTGCGGTTAATACATGTTTATCCTTCTTTTTCTACTTGCATGTAGCTAAGCTCAAGAAGGTTTTTACGACCGAAGATTTTAACCATTACTTTCAATTTCTTCTTCTCTTCATTGATCTCGTCAATAACTCCGGAGAAATTGTTGAATGGTCCGTCGATCACCTTAACGGATTCTCCGATCACGAATGGGATTTTCACTTCCTCTTCTGTTTCGGACAATTCGTCTACTTTACCTAAAATTCGATTTACTTCAGACAAACGCATTGGCTGCGGGTCTCCACCCTTTTCAGCTCCCAGGAATCCGATTACATTCGGAATTCCCTTAATCACGTGAGGAACCTCACCGATCAAAGCTGCTTCAATCAATACATATCCTGGTAAATATGCTTTTTCCTTTGAGATTTTCTTTCCGTTACGGATTTGAAACACTTTCTCAGTTGGAATCAATACTTGAGACACATAGTCATCCAGTTTCAAACGTGAGATTTCAAGATCCAGATATTCTTTCACTTTCTTTTCTTTCCCGCTCACTGCACGCACTACGTACCAACGCTTTTTAATATCTCCCATTTTTCTAATTAAAAGAAAGAATAGATAAATCCGATCACACCCTTCCAGGTAGAAGTAGTTGTTCCCGTGATTCCAAAAACGGTATCCATTGCGAACACCAACAATGCAAAAATTACAGACGCAACCACTACTATCAGTGCATTACTCTGCAATTCTTTCCACGTCGGCCACGTAACATTCTGAGTCATCTCAGTAATTGTTTCGCTAAAATAATTTCTAAACTTTGACATGGTCAATTTATTTTATTTGCACGGGCGGTAGGATTCGAACCCACGACCAATGGTTTTGGAGACCACTACTCTACCAGCTGAGCTACGCCCGTGTAAAAAGGGGAGTTGGAACTCCCCTCTTTTTTAATATGTTATCGCGAATTAAGCGATGATTTCAGTAACCTGACCAGCACCTACTGTACGTCCACCCTCACGGATAGCGAAACGTAGACCTTTGTCCATTGCTACAGGCACGATCAATTTAACATTGATTGTTACGTTATCACCCGGCATAACCATTTCACGTCCGTCTGTCAAGAAAATCTCTCCAGTAACGTCAGTTGTACGGAAGTAGAACTGAGGACGGTATTTGTTATGGAATGGAGTGTGACGTCCACCTTCTTCTTTTTTCAATACATAGATCTCTGCTTTGAAGTCAGCGTGAGGCTTAACAGATCCTGGCTTACAAATAACCATACCACGTTTGATTTGAGATTTCTCAATACCACGTAATAAAAGACCTACGTTGTCACCAGCTTCTCCACGATCCAAGATCTTACGGAACATCTCAACCCCAGTTACAGTAGAAGTCAATTTCTCTTCACCCATTCCTAAGATTTCAACTGGATCTCCAGAGTTAATAACTCCTGTTTCGATACGTCCTGTTGCTACTGTACCACGACCTGTAATCGTAAATACATCTTCAACCGGCATCAAGAAAGGCTTATCAACATCACGAGGAGGTAGTTCAATGTAGCTGTCAACAGCGTCCATCAACTCATCAACTTTAGCAACCCACTCCGGCTCACCGTTCAATGCACCAAGTGCAGAACCTTGAATAACCGGTGCATTGTCACCATCGTAATCATAGAAAGACAACAATTCACGAACTTCCATTTCAACTAGCTCTAACAACTCAGCGTCGTCAACCATATCCACTTTATTCATGAATACAACCAAACGAGGAACACCAACTTGTTTTCCAAGAAGGATGTGCTCACGAGTTTGAGGCATCGGTCCGTCAGTTGCAGCAACAACCAAAATAGCACCGTCCATCTGAGCAGCTCCTGTAACCATGTTCTTTACGTAATCCGCGTGACCTGGACAGTCAACGTGTGCGTAGTGACGGTTAGCAGTTTCATACTCAATATGCGAAGTGTTAATAGTAATACCACGCTCTTTTTCTTCTGGAGCATTGTCAATAGACGAGAAATCACGTACCGCAGCCAAACCTTTAGCAGCAAGTACACTTGAGATAGCAGCAGTCAACGTAGTCTTACCGTGGTCAACGTGACCGATAGTACCGATGTTAACGTGCGGTTTGGAACGATTAAAATTTTCCTTAGCCATTTGTTTTTATTTGTTACGTAGTTAATAAACCTTTTTCTTACAATACAAAATTTCACCCATAAACCTAATGAGTGAATCCCTGCAGAGCCAATGACGAGATTTGAACTCGTGGCCTCTTCCTTACCAAGGAAGCGCTCTACCCCTGAGCTACACCGGCCTATTCTTGTAAATCGTAATTTTGAGCGGGAGACGAGATTCGAACTCGCGACCCTCAGCTTGGAAGGCTGACGCTCTACCAACTGAGC
>NZ_JASLCN010000085.1 GCF_030151805.1 Fluviicola sp. | reverse complement strand
CAACTACCGGGCCTTTCAATTCTTCTCGCATGTTTTATCCGATTTTGGACTGCAAAGATAAGCATTTGTACTTATTTTCCCGTAGATGAAAGATAGGTGTTCTATTGAACGATGCGTTTCTATGTTCTCGTGTGGTTTGTTATTCCCGTAAAAGAACGCAGAGCCGCAGATTTATATTCCATGCATTCATTTTTACAACTCACATTAAATCTTCGTATTCTCCCGGTTTTTATGGCCTGTTTTCCAGGTAGTTTATCAGGACCTGAAAGTTCAATGAATAGCCGTAATTTGTCTTCCCATTCGGATATATTCAAAGAGATCAGACGGATGCCCGATTTTTTCACGATTCTCCTGCGTATTTGCCTTTTGGAGAATTTCTTTTTCGATGTCGGGAGCTCTTTTGTGCCCGGTTCTCACAATGATGAGTTGTTCGTCCGGAATAGAAATGATGTACTGACCTTTGATTCCGCGGCAGTAATAAACCGGATGTCCGTTGCTGACGTACGTCCAGATATGTAATCCGTAACGCGTATTCGGAACACCTTCTTCGGTCGACATTTCCGGATTTTTAACCATTTCATCGAAATAAGCGGTAGGAATGACTTGTTTTTCATTCCATTTTCCATGATTTGCCAATACTTTCCCGATACGTGCAAAATCCCTGGTGGTGCTGTACAAACAACAGAACGCCTTTTCATCGCCGTTTTTCTTGTCGAGACTCCAGAATGCATCTGATTCTGCGCCCACCGGTTTCCACAATTTTTCAGAAGCGTATTGCGCCAAATCTTTCCCGGTTGCTTTTTCAATGATGAAGCCTAAAAGCTGCGAATTTCCGCTTTGATAGATGAATGCTTTTCCAGGCTCCCGGATGGCGTGCTGGCGCGTAACCAAACCTCTCAAATCCCACCCGTAATAGGACTCTGCATTTTCAGACAGCGGATTTTTTCCGCTTTCGGTCCAATCCAACCCCGAAGCCATCATCAGCAAATGACGAATGGTGATTTTTTCTTTGCCTTTCCCTGAAAACTCAGGAATGTACTTGCGAACCGGCTCATCGAGACTTTTGATATAACCTTCTTCCTGTGCAATTCCGATCAGCATACTCACGACCGTTTTTGCGGCAGAAAAAGAATTGGAAACCGTTTCCGGATGATGTTCGTCCCAATAGTGTTCGTAGATCACCTCGTTGTTCTTTACGACCAGAAAGGAAGAAGTGCGCCAGGTATCCATGTATTTCAGATCGCTGCTGCTGAGGGTTTCACCTTTCGCCAGTTTGAAACTCCAGGGCTCACCTTTTGCAGGTGCTTTGACCGTTGCGTTGTAGAACTTGTTCAGATCATAGATCGTGGGGGAAGATTCACCTTGCAGATAGGTGAAATAGATTCCTTTGTAGAGATAGAAACGACCGCTCAGAACGATGAAAATGTTGATCGATAAAAAGAGAATTAAGACAAACCACCCGGTTCGTTTTAACCATTTGAGTAGGGAGCGTTTCATGACTATTGTGCGTAAGTGAATCCGAATTGAGAAGCCAGTTTTTCTTTTAAAAGGTCTTTTACCTCTTGCATATCAACCGGTCTTCCAAGTTCCTGTTGCAAGGAAGTTACAGATTTATCTTCAATTCCGCAAGGCACAATGTGAGAAAAATAAGAAAGATTGGAATTGATGTTGAAACCGATTCCGTGCATGGTTACCCAGCGGGAAGATTTCACTCCCATGGCACAAATCTTTCGCGCAGTGGGTTTATCCGTGTCGATCCAAACCCCGGTGAATCCTGCCGAGCGTTCTCCTTTGACTCCGTAATGAGCCAAAACCTGAATCACGGCTTCTTCCAGGTAACGCATGTATTTGTGAATGTCCGTAAAGAAATAATCCAGGTCGAGAATCGGGTAGGCAACCAACTGTCCCGGTCCGTGATAGGTAATATCTCCGCCGCGATTGATCTTGTAGAATTTAGCTTCGTGTTCATCCAATCCGTCCTGGTTCAAGAGCAAATGATCTTCCGTCCCGCTTTTTCCAAGCGTATAAACATGCGGATGTTCGCAGAATAAGAGGTGATTTTGGGTTTCTTCTTCGGTTGTTCCGTTCCGGCGCTCAATTTTCAACGCAATGCTTTGTGCAAATAGCTTTTCCTGGTAATCCCAGGCTTCCTGATAATCAATCAGCCCCAGGTCTTGAAAGTGAACTTCTGGTGACATAGTTTATTTTTTCTCCCTTATTTTTTTAGATGAAATAATTCAAATGTTCATCCTTCGACAAGCTCAGTATGTTTAGTTCAAATGTTCAAATGTTCAAATGTTCAAATGTTCAAATGTTCAAATGTTTTGATTCATTAAAGAACTTTTTCAATTTTTACATTCTCAGTTCATATTGAACTCTTTCAACTCTTTTAACTGCTCTGTTTTAGAACTCCAAATATACGAAAGGTTGAAACGAATCGGAAGCGGCCTGATACAGGATCACGATGAATATAGCAATGATTAACATTTGCAATACCATTGGGGTTTTCACGAAGCTCAAAACCATGAAATCTTTCCATTTTTGTGGCATCCAGTGAATAAAAAAGCCCAAAAGCATGATCAAAAGCGCCGGATAATAGGTATTGGCCAAAGTTTGGAAAGTCTCCCATTCGAAGTCGAAATGATTGAAAATCCGGTCCAGCATATTGTTCGGAGCGCCTTCTGTTTTCAACCGGAACCAGATGCGGGTAAAAGTGATGAAATTAAACGTGATCAGGATCTTCCAGAAATGAACAATCCACCAGGAACTTTTTTCATACGGAGAAACCTTTTTCCAGTGATTGTAGATCACCAATGCCAAACCGTTCATCGCTCCCCAGATCACGAAATTCTCTGAAGCACCGTGCCACAATCCACCCAGAATCATCGTAATCAGTAAGTTCAGATCTCGGTGCATGAATGTTTTTACTTTCGGGCTGATCAGAATCGCAATTCCGTATAAACTCATCAAACCGATATATACGAAAATCAATTCATACCAGCCGGTAATGAAGATCAGGAAGATGAAAATGACAATAATGGCGATGTACGTACCAATGGTTCCTTTTTTGTTTCCTCCAAGCGGAATATACAGGTAATCTTTCAACCAGGAACCTAAGGATTTGTGCCATCTTCTCCAGAAATCGGCTACGCTGTTTGCTTTGTAGGGAGAGTTGAAGTTCGGTAACAACTCAAAACCCATCAGTTTCGAAATCCCGATTGCAATATCGGTATATCCGGAGAAATCACCGTAAATTTGCAAGGAATATCCCCACATCGCAATAACACTCCAATAACCCGGATATTCTCCCGGATTGTCGACCACCATGTTAATGAAATGGGTTGCTACGAAATCTGCCAGCACAATTTTCTTAAACAATCCTTTCATGATCAGGAACACGGATTCTCCGAATTCTTTTTTGGTCAGGTGGAATTTCTGGTAAATCTGTGGAATGAAATCGCGTGCACGGACAATTGGTCCCATCAACACGTGCGGGAAGTAAGTGACATAAAACGAGTAATCCCAAAAATTGCGAACCGGTTGAATTTCTTTCCGGTAAATATCTACGACGTAACTGATGGATTGGAAGGTAAAGAAGCTGACACCGGCCGGCAAAAGAATCGTTGTTTCGAACGTTCCGTCGCCAAAAAATCCATTTCCCCACTGAGCAAAGGTGTTGAAAACCTCGTAATCGGTGTGAAACATTTTATTGAACGACTCGGTGAAAAAGTGGGCATATTTAAAGAATCCCAGGAAAAACAGATTGAAAACTGCGGAAAATGCAATGATCCACTTTCTTCCAAGCGGTTTTTCAACTTTGAAAATCCATTTCCCGAGAAAGAAATTGACTATTACGGAAAGTGCGAGTAATGTGACGAAAAAACCAGAAGTTTTGAAGTACAGAAACAAACTCATTACCGTAATGAACATGCTTCGTACCAATTGGTTTTTATGCAAAAAGCTGAACAGCACCATGAAGACCAGGAAGAAAATCCAGAAATCAAGGCGGTTAAATGCCAGGTCATCTGCTGACATATGTGTAAAGCTAAAAATGCGATGCAACGATTCCATAAAGGGGATTAAAACAGTTTAATTGATGTATTTTCTTTTTTCCATTTGTTCCAGCCATTTTTCAAACGCATCTATAAAAAGATCCGCTTTCAAATGATATCCGGGAGCTGTGAAGTGAACCAGATCGGCCCGCATCAGCCCGTGAGCTTTCCAAATCCGCGATGAACCAAGTTCACCCATGATTCCGTAAAAATCCCAAACCGGACACTGGTATTTCTTCGCCAGTTCAATGATCACTTCGCGTTGACGGGCAACGTTTTTGTTCAGGTATTTTTTCTTGTAACCGGCATCGTTCGGAACAGTCAGCAAAATGGCACAATCCGGATTGGCAGACAATACTTTGAGCATCATGTTTTCCAGGTTCCGTTTGTAGACTTCCGGATCAAAAGAAGTGTAAGGCACATTGGCATCGTTCGTTCCGACGGAAAAAGCAAAGAAATCCGGTGGTGATTCTTTTAGCTGTTCTTCAAAGTTTTTATTGGCAAGGTAGGTGTACAAACCGGCTCCGTTAATTCCGATAGCTGTGTATGAAATTCCGGGAAATGCATTGCTCAGCTGAAAGGCGTGAATCTGCAATTTGTAAGGGCTGTCGATCAGTTTGGTGAACTGAAGATTAAACGTGTCGACAGGATCTGTGAAAACGGTTTCCGTATAGCCCAAAGTTTCGTTTCTGAATTTATTGATGATCAGAATTTCATCCGGTCCGAAGTTCAATTCGTAAGGAAAAACACCCTTGTTGTGATAAACGCGTAGTCGTGTAAATCCGGGTTTTACTTCCGTTTTGTCGTAATTGAAAGAAATCTCCACGATGGAGTCGGATGTTTCCACCATTGCTCCCATCAGCCCGAAATCAATTCCTTCCGGACGGTGAAAATTGACACTCCGGTGGGCCGTCCAGTGATTCCTGGAATGAAATTCGTAATTCCAGGGGTTATTGGTGTGAGCCAGGTCGAAAGGGAAAATCAATCCGCGTTCACCCGGAACGTCAAGCCAATGTGTTTGCAGGTAAGAGCGGATATCGTGTGTGTACACATCTGCCTGCAAGTGAGAACCTCCGATGTGGTAGAAATTGAGCTTGCAATTTTTTTCCGATACCATGTTCCGGAAATCCTGGAACAAATGTTCCCAATTGGGGCTTTGAGCACTGTAAAAATGAAAATTGTTGTTGTCAAACCGGATAAAAGGATACTGGTGCTTCAGATTGGTGTCCAAATGATGAAAATCCGAATAAACGTAAGTGTCAAGTGGTGTTTTATCGCGTATGATTTCCACTTGCGACTGACTGCTGCAGGCAATTAAGGAACTAATTAATACTACGATATAAACACTAAACTTCATCCAATATTTGATTTGAGCAACGAGCATGCCGCTTTTTATTGAGCTCCCTGTTTCCATTTGACATACTCGGCTGCAAGCGCATCGAAAAAGAGTTGCGAGGCAATACTGGCTCCCCGGTTGGTGAAGTGGATGTAATCGTTTCCGGCCAATCCTTTCTCCACCCAGCTCGGCATGGAATTTTCGCCGCCCATCGCACTGAATAAATCCCAGTAACAAGCACCTACTTCTTTGGAAACACGCGTCATTTCGTGAACTAAGAACGGAAGCATTTTATAGGTTACACGTCCGCTGGCGCTTTGCATCGACATATCACTCGGTCCGATGACCATAACGGATGCTGAAGGGCGTAATTTCTTCAAGGTGTGCAACTGGCCTTTGAACTGTTTGACGTAATGTCTCACGGAAGAAGAATCGTTCATATATGGAACGCTGTTTCCTCCGAATTGCATGATCACCATTTCCACATTCAAATCTGCATACATTTTGGATGCAATATGCTGGTCGATTTTCCCGAAGAACGTTCCGCTGGAACCGCGCATTCCGATATTGTCAACAAATACTCCGTAATCGCTTTCCAAAGAGAACCCGATGATTGTAGGGCTTACAGATGCTGAAAATTCATAGCGCAATTTGCTTGGAGTGGAAGGAAATTCGAGGGAAAGCATGTGATATTTTCCGTCGTTTTCCAGGCTGTCTTCATGAATCAGACTGGTTCCGTTGTACACCTTGATCTTACATGGTTTAAAACAACTGGTGTAGAACATTTTTGCATGATTGTACTCTCTTGCACGGGAATAAGCTGTTTTTGTAGGTTCGATTTCGATATAAGCTTCTTTGATACTGGTTGAAACAGCCATTTGAGCACTGTCCATTTCAGGAGTAAAGCGTGCTGCGGTGTTCATTGATCCGTATTTACGCGATTTCAGACTGGCACCACCGAAAGCAGTGTATCGCGTGAAATTGGGAGAACAGGTTTGCTTGAAAGTAATGGTGTTGTATTCGTTTTTGGCAGGAATTGTTCCCGGTCCGAATCCACCGAACTGGGTTTGCAAACGCTGACGGATGTAGGATGTCATACGGTCGCCCTCAATTTGCGAATCACCGTAATGAAGAACACGTACTTTTTTTCCTTTGGAAACACCTTCCAGTTTTTCGAAGAAATCGTGCAGCGCTGCAAGGCCATTGTCGTTGAACTGAATGCTGGTTGCAGCCTCAGCGGATAGCGTTCCTCCGGCTGGCGCGCCCATTTTCCCATCCGATTCGAACGTGTTTTTGATCGTTGTATCGGCAGACATGCCTTCAATATTCACGGTGTCGACCTGAACAATATTGGTAATGTCTTTTTTCTCTACCGGTTTTGGCGGAGTAAAGGCATCGTTAAAACTGAGGAACCGGACATCCATTCCGAACAGATCTATTTTGTCTCCATTGACTAAAAAGCTGATTCCGGTCAACAGAACTAAGATTCCGGCAAGATAAATAAGTACATGAAATGGTTGCAGCTGTTTCACCTTTCTTAAAATTGAGCTACAAAATTAATCCAAATTAGAAATAGACAATTGTTTGTTTATTATCCGCACTTATTCGGGGATTATTTGATGAGGTTTGGGAGGGGATTGAATTCTTCTGATGATGGTTTTGAAAAAACAATTTTATAAATTTATAAAATTATGTGGAATCCCCATTTTTAGAGGGATAGAAGGAGAAGTGATACTTTGAATAAGCCCCGTCTTACATCTTCCCAAAACACTATTCTTCCACTATTCGTACTTTTAGATCATGGAACAATACACAAACGAACTCATTCACGAAAGTAGTCTCTACCTGCAGCAGCATGCACATAATCCCGTAAACTGGGTTTCCTGGTCGAAAGAAGCTTTTGAACGTGCGGAGAAAGAAAACAAACTGGTTTTGGTTTCAGTCGGTTATTCGGCATGTCATTGGTGCCACGTCATGGAGCACGAATGTTTCGAAGATGAAGAAGTGGCAGCCTTGATGAATAAGCATTTCGTTTGTATTAAAGTTGACAGGGAAGAACGACCGGATGTGGATCAGGTATATATGACGGCGGTTCAGCTCATGACACAGCGTGGAGGATGGCCGTTGAATTGTTTCACGATCCCGAATGGAAAACCGATTTATGGTGGAACCTATTTTCCGAAAGAACAATGGATGCACATACTTCGTTCGTTAGAACACACCTATCGGACGGAACCTCAAAAAGTGCTTGAATATGCCGAAGAGTTGAGCGATGGCGTTCAACAATCGGACTTAATTGCAGCGGCAGAACCGGTAAAGCCATTTCCCGAAGAAAAATTGTGGGAATTGGTTCGCAGATGGCAGCAACGAATGGATATGGTAGAAGGCGGACCAACTTCCGCACCGAAATTCCCGCTTCCCAGCAACCTGGAATTTCTGCTTCATTACGGAACGTTTGAGAAAAATCCTTCTGTTTTAGAATATGTCAATCTGACGCTTCGTAAAATGGCATTGGGAGGAATTTACGATCAGCTTGGCGGTGGATTTTCGCGTTATTCAGTTGATTTATTGTGGAAAATCCCGCATTTCGAAAAGATGTTGTACGATAACGGACAATTACTATCCGTTTACGCCCAGACGTATCAAAAGACGAAATTACCGGAGTACAAACGCGTTTTGGATCAGACTTTGGGTTGGCTTGAGCGGGAAATGCTCAGCGAAGAAGGAGGTTTGTTTGCAGCACAGGATGCGGATTCGGAAGGAGTAGAAGGGAAGTATTACGTTTGGACACCCGAAGAAATTGAAAGCGCGTTGGGCGAGAATGCTTCCTGGTTCGGGTCTTTATACAATCCCGGAAACAAAGGATATTGGGAACATCAGCAGTGGGTGTTGCTCAGAAATGAAACCTGGGAAGAATTCTGTGAGAAGAATCAAGCAATTAACAATGCGAAAATCCAGGATCAACTGGATACGTTGCTGCATCTCCGCAAAAAACGAATCGCGCCGGTTACGGATACCAAATGTTTAACAGCCTGGAATGCGTTAACGGTCACTGGTTTGGTGGAAGCATTCAAAGCAACCGAAGATCACAGTTATTTGAAATTGGCGATCCAAATTGCGCGCTGGCTCAAAACGTATCAAACCGGTAGTGATTTCCAACTGTGGCATACCCGGCAGAACGGAAAATCATTTATCGAAGGATTTTTGGATGATTATGCCACAACGATTCAGGCCTTTCTAAATCTGTATCAGATAACCGGAAATAAAGAAGATCTGAATTTTGCGGAAGAATTATGTTCTTATACCATAAAACACTTCTTTGACCCGCAATCCGGAATGTTCTATTTCACTTCAGATAATCACGATCTGATTGCGCGTAAAATGGAAATCAACGACAATGTGATTCCTTCTACGAACAGCATCATGGCAAATAACCTGTTGACGCTTTCATTGTTGGCCGACAAGCTGGATTACGAAGAAAAGGCAAAACAAATGCTTCAGAACGTGATTGATGGAATGGAGCAATATGGTTCCGGTTATTCCAATTGGGCACTTTTGTTACTGCGTTTTCAGAAAGAAGTTCGCTTGCTGACCATTCCGAAATCAGAAGAATGGAACCTGTTCCGCAAACAGAGTTCGGCGTTCCTGTTGGTTCATTACACGGAAGATACGGAAGCAACTGTTTGTGCTGCCGGCCTGTGTTCTATTCCGATGGTGCATGTACGGGAAGTGGAAGATTATTTGGAGAACCTGGATTGATTTCAGGAATTCTTCAAAATAAACCACATAGGTAAATAGAACACATAGCGATACATCCAGTTGAAAATAATTACAACAAGCAGGGCAAGTTAAAAACTATGTGATCTATGTTTCTATGTGGTTCAAACTATTTCTTTTCCTTCAACATCTCCGGGGCTTTGATCTTAAATTGCTCCAGTCTTGGTTGAGAAACTGCCTTCACATATCCGTTATTCGGATTCCGGCATTCGAAATTCTGATGGTATTCTTCTGCCTTGTAAAATGCGGTGAACCGGGAAACTTCCGTGGTGATCGTAGGGAATTTTTTCTCATCAAGTAATTGCTTGATATATGCTTTTGCATGCTCGCGCTCGTAATCATTTTGGTAGAAAATAGCAGAACGGTATTGCGTTCCCATGTCTGGCCCTTGTTTATTCAAGGTAGTCGGATCGTGTGATTCATAGAAAACTTTCAACAAATCATCGTAGGAAACAATCGAGGAATCGTAATAAATCTTCACTGTTTCCGCATGACCGGTTGTTCCCGTACACACATCTTCATAACTGGGATTTACGACATGTCCGCCGGAATATCCGCTTTCCACTTCCACAACCCCCTTCACCGATTCGTAAATGGCTTCAACGCACCAAAAACAACCGCTGCCGAAATAAGCAACCTGGTACTTACTTAGTTCATCCGGACTTTTGCTTTTCTTTTTCGTAACCTGATTTTTTTGTGCGCAGGAACTCAAAGAAAGCAGCGCAATCATTAAAAAAGACGTGATTTGTTTCATAGTACAAATTTTTAAAAAGGTACGAAGAAACACCCCTTTCGGATTCCGGTTTACCTGATTTTTAACTTTTTTTGACCTGGAAGTTCAACATGTTCAAATCCGATAGCTGTCGGAATCAAAAGGTTCAAGTGTTCAGGAAGAGAAGATTTAAAAACAGATAATTCAATTCTTGAACTTTTGAACTCCCAGAACGTTTAGACCCGTTACATTTTTTGAATAATCTAAAAACTTTTATTGAGTTTGGAAATGGTGATTACTTGTTTTTTGAAGACAAGTCAGGCAAATAATTGATGCTTAAACAACAAAAAAAAGCTGAAAGGTTTAAAAAGTCGGCTCAACTGATTATATTCGCACCCTTAAAAGAAATTATAGAATGGCAATCATTGGTAAAATCAGAGACCAGCGCTACCTCCTGGTAGGGATCACAGGTTTGGCTCTTTTAGTTTTTATTCTTACTGGATTATTTGACAAACTGGGAACGTCTACTGACAGAGGAACCTTAGGTACGATCGACGGAGAAGCTGTTGATACGGCAGTTTATAATTCCAAGTTGCGACAATTTGAAATGTCGGAC
Source organism: Fluviicola sp. (assembly GCF_030151805.1). Classification (GTDB taxonomy): domain Bacteria; phylum Bacteroidota; class Bacteroidia; order Flavobacteriales_D; family Crocinitomicaceae; genus Fluviicola. The sequence continues at coordinate 5,067 of NZ_JASLCN010000085.1, read as the reverse complement.
AGACAACAGTTTCAGCAACAACAACGTGAGTATACAGACAAAGATGCGGAGCAATCAGCTGATAAAGCCTGGTCTGCTGCAGTGGATGAAATTGTCTTGAAACGTGAGTTCGATGCATTGGGATTGGCTGTTTCTGAAAAAGAATTTACAGCTTTCTTGTACGGAGAAGAAGGATTTTCCTTGTTACCTGAAATCCAACAAGCATTTACTGATCCGAATACAGGACAGTTCAATGCTGCTCAATTGGATAAGTATATTCAAGACCAGGAAAAATCTACAGATCCGAATGCAATCGAAGGGTGGAAGCGAACAAAAGAAATTATCCGCAGCCAGCGTATGCAGGAAAAATATTTCCAATACCTTGGACAAGGAGCTTATGTTACCAAGTTAGAAGCGAAAAACGACTATTTGGCGAAAAGCGAATCGAAATCAATTTCGTTTGTAATGGGTGCTTACCGCGACATTACAGATGAGCAGATGAAGGTTTCCGATAAAGAAGTTCGTGCGTTCTACGATAAAAACAAAGACAAGGCGAAATACCAGGTAATGGCAGGTCGCGATGTGAAATACTTCGATGTAACGATTCAGCCTTCCAAATCAGATTCAGCTGCATTCAGAAAAGAATTGGCGGATATCAAAAAAGGATTTGCTGCTTCAACAAACGATTCGATTTTCATTTTGCAAAATTCCGAATTGCCGAGAATGTATGCTTCAGGTCACATGATGACTTTCCGCCCGGAAGGTGATGCAAAAGCACGTGAAGGATTGACTTACCCTGCAGGAATGGATACTGTTTTCAAAACAGCTTCCATCGGTCAGTTGGTAGGACCATACGATGACAAAGGAAAAACGCGTATCGCAAAAGTGTTGGATTTCAACACAACAGTTTGTAAAGTACGCCACATCCTGATCGCTGCTCAAAAAGGAGATACGAAGAAAATTGCATCTGCGAAGAAATTGTCCGACAGTTTGGTGAAAGTCGTGAATAAGACAAACTTCGAAGAGTTCGTAAAGAAATATTCAGAAGATCCGGGATCGAAAGATAAAGGTGGAGTATATGAAGACTTCATGGACTACGAAATGGTGACTCCGTTCTCAAAATTTGCTACGGATAAGCCGGTTGGAACAATCGGAGTGGTTCAAACAGATTTCGGATTCCACATCATCGAAGTATTGGACAGAAAGAACGATGTGAAATTCCCTGTTTTGGCAGTAGTTGAAAAAACATTGTTGGCTTCTCCGGATACAAAATTGTCTTTGAAAGATAAAGCTTACGTGTTGTTGACTAAGATCGACAGAGAGCTTTCCAAGAAATCAGATATTACAGATAAAATCATCTTGTTCGACACCATTGCGCGCAGAGAAGGATATTACTCCAGACCGGTTCGTATGTTTGATGAGTCTCCGAAAGTTCAGGGATTCACAACGAAAATGGCAGCACAATCCATTTTGGAATTGGCTTACAAAGATGAAGCGAAAGTTGGAGACTTGTGTTCTTCACCGATCCAGGATGACAACCGATTGATCATTGCAATCGTATCTTCAATCCGCGAAAAAGGAGCTCCTGAATTGGTAGACGTTTACGAAAGAATGAGAACAGATGCATTGAACGAAAAGAAAGCAAATTCGATCGTGAAGAAAATCGGATCTGTAACGAACCTGGAAGTATTGGCTAAGAAACTGAAAACAGACGTGAAACAAGCTGAGTTGACATTTGCATCACCAAGTATTCAGGGTGGTGGATATGAGCCGGAAGTAGTAGGAGCATTGTTCTCAGGAAAATTGAAAGACAAAGCTTCTTCAAAAGCAATGATCGGTCAATCCGGAGTGTATGTGGTTCGTTTGAACAAAACAGTGAAAGCACCGGCTACAACCACTTACGATGCAGAGAAAATGCAAATGCTTAGCCAGATCAAATCATCTATGGCAAACTCTGCAAGACAAGCGTTGCAAAAGAAATTGAACGTGATGGATAACAGAGCATTGTTGGAAATCGGAATTGTTCGCTAAGAGATATTCAAGATAAACTGAAAAAGGGAGTGATTTTTGTCACTCCCTTTTTTGTATTTTCACCGAAGCATATTTCAAAATTGATCTTCATGAAACCCGTTTTAATTCTTTTTGTAACCATTTTAGCATTCGCACCGAGTTCATTTTCTCAGAAAAAGGACAAGGAAGTAAAAACAAAAAAAGTTGATGGCGGGATTTACGGACCTTTACTCCATAAAACAGATTTTCCCGATTGCGATTATGCTCCCTGGCTCCTCGATTTTGAAGATTCCTTTGACGGGAAAGAACTGAGTACGGCCAATTGGAAAATTCCGTACCAGGGAATTTTGGCAGGATTTGATTTCGCCAGTGGCGGTTCGAAACAATGGTATGCAAACAGCGGAAGCACGCCGGCTTTGCCCGTTTCAAAGAATATCCGGTTGGAAGACGGAACCCTGAAACTGATTGCAGTGAAAGAACCGAAACCGATTGTGGGTTCTTATGTCACCGATTGGTCGAAAAATCCTCCGAAACGCGATACATCCAGCTTTGATTACTCTTCCGGATGGATCGAATCGGAAAAACAGTTCGGATATGGTTATTACGAAGCCCGTTGCAAATTGCCGAAAGGAAAAGGAATGTGGCCGGCTTTCTGGTTGTTCTCAGGTAAAGACGGTTATGCTTTGGAGATAGATATTTTTGAATTCTGGAATGAAAACAATTGCCTGGGAGCTTACGATCCCAAAAGATTGTCGAAGAATCCGCACTGGAATATTCACTCGAACAAAGTACAAACGCCACGCGATATTACATGCCCGAATGATTTATATAAACCCTGTCAAAGCTGGCCCGAAGAAGGATTGGATGAAGGTTTTCATGTGTACGCCCTTGAATGGGATTTCTATAAAATGATTTGGTACATCGACGGGGAAAAAGTGCGCACAACCTATCATTTCATCACTAAAAAGGGCGAACCGGTCGACTGCAAATCCAAAGTGAAGAATCCCCGGGAAATGCTCGAAGCTTATTTCTGGCCGGATACACAAACCATGGATGTGCGCTTCAACTTAGGCGTTCAGTACAACAACGGAGGCGAACCGGATAAAGATTCGGTCTTCCCGATGGCGTTTGAAATTGATTATTTCCGCTTTTACAAACAAGTTCCGAAGGGGAGGTAAATTCCCTCTGCGCTCTCTTTTTCTTTGCGTTTTTTATGAACGCTAAGAAGCAAAGGGCGCAAAGTAGTAACCACATGAAATAAAAATGATTCAACGAGTAATTTGTCTTTGGCTTTTTCTGTTTTGTATTGCTAACGCAACAGCTCAGAACGGAGATTCCCCTCCAAAACCAAGAATTCAGTTTTGTTCGAAGAACGAATTCGGTGTTTCTATGGGAATGGGCACGATCAAAGGCATGGATGATTTTGATTACCGAAATAAGGAATCTGTTTTAGAACTCTCAAGTTCCAACGGAATCCGTTATGGACGGTTGTTTGTTGGTGCTGGAATCGGAGTAAGAAAATGGGGGAATGATTATTTGCTTCCGCTCTTCTTTACGTCATCACTGAATTTATGGAATGGGAAAAACTCCTTGTTTCTTCACCTGGATGTTGGGAATCAGTTTGGAAACCGGAAACCCAATTTTTTCGGAGATAAAGAAACCGGGAACTTTTTCATTGCTTATGGTTTGGGGTATGATTTCTCAGTTACAGAACACATGAAGTTGTATCTGAAAGCGAGTGTTAGTCATCAACATGCCAAAGCACTTGGTCCGTATTCCGGATTGGGTCCTTATCAAGGGTTGGAATCATATGATTTGAAATATTTGTTCTTTAAGATCAGTGTAGGGGTGAGAATTAATTGATTTTTTGATACATTTAGTTAGTAATTCACCTTTGTCATGAAAATCTGTTTAACCCTCTTTTTACTGTTTTTTAGTTTATTGTTGTGGGCTCAGGATGATCTTGAAAAAGAACCGTCTTTGAAAAACGTCTTCAATGAGTTTCACATTTCAGTGAATCACGGAATTCCGTTTTCTCCCGGAATACGAACATTTTTCGGCGCAGGAATGGGAGCAAATCATGTATTCCGGGAGGAGAAAATTGTAGGTGCGAGAACGGGATTGGAGTTGGACTTTCTTCATTTTTGGGAAAAGGATGCGGGCCCTCCGGAAAGCGATCAGGTTAAAAATAATCAGCATTTTTATTTTACAACAATCAGTATTCCGGCCAATTTGCAACTCAATTTTGGAAGAAATGTCCGTTTTTCATTTGAATTAGGTGCGAGACTTGGAATTGTTGCTTATATGATCTATACTGCAGATGTGCTCCATACAGGGCCCTCATATGACCCTTATGGAACGTTTGAATATGAAAGAACGAGCAACGTTTTGAGTTCCGGATTTGTTGGGTTGAATTCAGGAATAGGAGCAAGAATCCCCCTGAATAAAAAAATGGATCTTCTCATTCGACCTACGATACAGATAAATGGATATTCTGTAGATATGGTGAAGTTATATGGACAGCTTCAAGTTGGAATCCATCTAAAGTAAAAGATTAAACCCACGACGAATCCAACCTTTCTGTTTTCCGTCATCTCTTACTAAAACCATCGATCAATGAAAGCTATAGCAATCTTCTTTTTATTCGTATTCAGTTGGATCTATTCAACAAGTTGTGCCCAACAGAAAATCCCTGTTTTTGAATTACACGGCTCTGTAAACCATCCTTTAGGAGGAACCAGAACGTTTTATGGTGGTGGTTTTGGTGCCAATCTTGTTTTTATGGATGAACGGAAACTGAGTTTCAAAACCGGTTTTGAAACCAATTTTTTTCACACCTGGAATAAAAGCGCATATGTCGGTCATATGGCAAGCTCTAGCAATGTACATTATAAATTCTGGAATCTTTCCATTCCACTGATGTTTCGTTTGAATGTGGGGAAAAGTGTCAAATTCTTCCTGGAAGCCGGAGGGTATTTGGGCATTCCCTTGGTGGGAACTTCTACCTCAAAGTACAGCACTTATGGGACATCTCCTCAAAATCCCGGTACGAGTAAAATAAGAACAGAAAAATTTGAA
>NZ_JASLCN010000053.1 GCF_030151805.1 Fluviicola sp. | reverse complement strand
ACACCACAACCGTAATCGGAAGTGCAAACTACGATATCGGACACGTTTTCGGAACAAACTCCGGAGGTTTGGCAGGATTGGGAGTTGTTTGCAGTTCCAGCAATAAAGCACGCGGAGTTACCGGATCAGGTGCTCCTGTCGGAGATCCTTTTGATATTGATTATGTAGCTCACGAAATGGGGCATCAATTCTCAGGAAATCACAGTTTCAGAGGAAGTGCAGGTTCTTGTTCCGGAAATGCGAATAATGCAACAGCGATGGAACCGGGATCGGGAAGTTCGATTATGGCTTACGCAGGAATTTGTTCTCCTCAGAATGTTCAGTCGAATTCAGACGATCACTTCCACGGAGTGAATATGAATGAAATGCACGTATTCCTGAATGCGGGCGGAAACGGATGTGCTGTTTCTTCTCCGATTCCGAATCAGTCTTCTCCTACCATTACAGGAACCGTGGGAACGGTAACGATTCCAGCCGGAACTCCTTTTGCATTGACGGCTACGGCTACAGACCCGGATGGAGATGTATTGACCTATTGCTGGGAGCAGATGAACAACCAGAATTCAACACAACCGCCGGTTGCAACTGCGACGGGAGGACCTAATTTCCGTTCCAGACCTCCTTCCACAAGCGGAACCCGTTATTTCCCTTCTATTGCGAGTCTAATGACAAACGGACCTTTTACCTGGGAGGTACTTCCAACGGTAAACAGAACAATGAATTTCCGTTGTACGGTTCGTGACAATGAGGCAAACGGAGGTTGTAATGACCATGCGGATATTGCCATTACAACAACAACTTCTGCGGGGCCTTTCGTTGTAAATTATCCTTCTGCAACAGGAATTACCTGGCAGGGAAATACCACACAAACGGTAACATGGTCTGTAGCAAATACAGATGTTGCACCGGTTGCCTGTGCAAATGTGGATGTGATGATTTCAACTGACGGCGGAGCAACATTTACTGTTCTTGCGAATAATGTTCCGAATGACGGTTCTCAGGATGTGACGGTTCCGAACACTGCTACAACCAATGCAATTGTGATGGTGATATGTGAAAACGGAACTTTCTTTGATGTTTCCAATAACAAGTTTACAATTACGGTAGGAGTTCCTTGTAACAATCCTACTTTACCGACACTTTCCGGAAATACAACAATTTGTCCGGGAGGAAGTACAACCATTACGGTATCTGCAGGTACTTTGAATGATGCAACTGCCTGGAGCTGGACTTCCGGTTCTTGCGGAGGAACAAGTCTTGGAAACGGAACTTCAAAGGTTCTGACTGCTCCGGGAACCTATTTTGTTCGTGGTCAGGGAGGATGTGTTTCAGGAGGAGCTTGTCAATCCATTACAATTACACAAACGGCTGTAAATACAACGACATCTGTAAGTGGAATTACGATCACGGCAGCTCAGGCTGGTGCACAATACCAATGGTTGAATTGTTCAACAGGAAATAGCGCGATTGCGGGAGCGACATCTCAATCGTTTACTCCGAGTGCAAATGGTTCTTATGCAGTAACGGTTACAGCGAGCGGTTGTTCAGCTACCAGTTCTTGTGTGAACATCACAAATCTTGGAATTGATGATTTGAATTTCGAAGATGTATCTATCTATCCGAATCCGTCAAACGGAAAAATCACGGTTTCTTTCAACAAGGAAGTGAACCTGAAATCTTTCGTGATCCGCGATGTAACGGGAAGAATGGTGCGTGAAGAGAAACCACAAACAACGAACGGTTTGACATTTGATATTTCGATGGAGGCTCAGGGTGTTTACTTCCTGAACATTGAAGTTGGAAATTCCATCCAATCATTCAGATTGATTAAAAATTAAGAGCGATTTAAAATAGAAAATCCCGGTTTCCAAAAGGAGCCGGGATTTTTTTTGTTCTTTACGTGTGCTACGTGCCTTACAATTTTACGCCTGAATCGCTGCTAACAGAGCACTGAGTTTGTTTTCATCTGGCAAGAGCAGGTTTTCTTCGAAGGCGGTTCCGGTTTCAACTGTTACGGCAGAAGTTCCCGAAAAATGAATGGCATCCACTCCGGAAGCTTTTAGTTCAGAAATGAGTGCTTCTTTCACGCCACCACCGGCCATGATTTCAATTCGTCCGTTGGCGTAAGCAACCAGCTCTTTCAAATGTTCTATTCCCTGGCTGACATTCTGTTCGGAACCACTCGTCAGAATCCGTTTAAATCCCATTTTCACCAGTTGATCCATGGCAGTTTTCCAATCCGGAATGCTGTCGAATGCCCGGTGAAAAGTAAAATCCCGCTGAGGTGCTGTTCGTTTCCAGGTTTCCAGCGCTTCTAAATTCAACTTGAAATCAGGGGTTAATGCACCAACGACAAATCCGGTGATTCCGGAATCTTTCAATTCCAGGATCTGATCGCGCATCACCACCATTTCATCGTAGTTGTATGCAAAACCTCCGGCTCTGACGCGAATCAGGGCATGTTGTTCCAAATGAAAGGTGTTTTGAATCCATGAAACCATCGCTTTGGACGGAGTCAAACCTCCCTGTTCCAAAGCAATACAGGTTTCTATCCGGTCGATTTTTTGCTTGCTGACGATTCTTGCGGCTTCTAGTGTGCCGACACAAATTTCTATTTTCATTTAGACAGGATGATTTCGTTGATAAATGTCCACGGAGTGAAACCTGCACCGGTTTGTCCTTGTGGAATGAGTTCTTTATTGAAAATAGTGACTTTCACAAAACGTGCTTTCATTTTTTTCTTCACTTCGATCAAATCTCCGTTCAACTTAGCAACAGCAACGTTTTTGTACTTTTTGCCATTGGAACTGATTTGAATCTGAAAGCTTTCAGGCCGGTAAATCCATGATCCCGGATCGTTCAGGGTTTCGATCTGAATAGTACTGAATTTGGTAATCGTTTCCAGGTCTAAAGTGAATCGAATGGTGTCTTCATTGAAACCCAGCCATTCGTTTCCTTTCCACGGTTTCCCGCCAACAACGCCGTCTGTGAGTCCTAAATCCCCGTTGTGATTGTATTTTTCATGCGGTTTTGTATCGAACACAACCGGTTTTCCTAAAGCCAGGTGTGAGGTGAAACGATACGAACAGCTGCGCAATTCCTGATTCCCGATCCGGGAATGGACTTCGAAAGATTGCGTGTTTGTTGTATTTGTGCGCGGAATGAACAAGGAATTGACTACCTCATTATTGATATAAAAACTCACTTCGTCTATAGGTTTCAGAAGATCATAATTGATTCCTTCCTTTGAAGCTTTTGCCTTCAATGCGGGGTCCAGGAATGAAGTGGAGAAATTGATTCCGTCCTTTTTCAGTTGTGGAAGATACGAGGTCGATAAAGCCTCAACAAACGTGTGATAAGGAAGTTTGCCCCGATTCCACAACACTTCTGCCATCGCAACCAGGCGCGGAAAAATTTGATATTCAACCGATTTCATGGTGGGTAAATACTCTGTCCAAAGATTGGCTTGTCCGCCCAGAATATAGCGTTTGTATTCCTTGTCAATTCCTTTTGTCGGATCAAATTGGTACACTTTTTCCAAAGGCAGATAACCGCCGATTGCCAATGGTTCGGAAGGATGCCCGCTTTGGTAATAATCGAAATAGCAATAGGAAGTCGGAGTCATTACGACGGGATGTTTTTGCTTCGCAGCAGCAATTCCGCCTTCCATTCCCTGCCACGACATGACTTGTGCATTCGGAGCCAGCCCGCCTTCCAGGATTTCGTCCCAGCCAATAATCGTTCGTCCTTTGGAATTGAGGTGTTTTTCGATATCCGTGATAAAAAAGCTTTGAAGTTCATGCGTGTTGTGAATGTGATTCGCTTCCATCACAGCTTTGCATTTCGGACAGTTATCCCAACGTACCTTCGGCGACTCATCTCCACCGATGTGAATGACCGGCGACGGGAAAATCTCAATGATTTCATCCAATACATCTTTCAAAAAAGCTCTTGTTTGATCCTGCGAACAGAAAACATCGTCAAAAACTCCCCAGGTTCCAACTACGGGAAGTTGTTTTTCCGTACAGCTCAGTTCCGGATAAGCAGCCAAAGCCGCTCTTGCATGACCCGGCATTTCGATTTCGGGAATAATTTCAATTCCGCGGATGCGGGCATATTCTACCAACTGTTTTGCTTCTTCCTGGGTGTAGAATCCACCGTATCGTTGATGCTCGTACTCGATGGGTTGTTTACTGAAATGACCGATCAGCGTACTGTCTCTCCAGGCTCCGACAGAAGTTAGTTTCGGATATTTTTTGATCTCAATTCTCCAGCCCTGATCGTCCGTTAAATGCCAGTGAAAACGATTGAATTTCAACTTCGCCATCTGATCGATAAATCCTTCGAGTTCTGCGATGGTGAAAAAATGACGACTGCAGTCCAAATGAACCCCACGGTAAGCAAAAGCTGGCTCGTCCGAAATGTGCACGCCGCTTAGTGTATTTGGGTTCTGAATGAGTTGATTCAGGCTTTGCAGTGCATTACACAAACTCTGATAATTGCTGTATTGAATATCAATTCCTTTGTTTGAAACCGTTAACTGATATCCTTCCGTATAGACAAATGTATTGATCAGATGCAGGTGAATGGAAGCCTCTTTCGGATCACTTAACATTAAATGAACGCCATGATCTTTCTCAAATAATTCGTGAAAGTAAGGGTACAGTTTTTTGGTGTCCTCATTGCTGTCCAGGTTCAGCTGACCATTGAATACAAAGGAATCTGAAGTTTGTTCTACATTATTTGGCTGAGGAAAAACAGAACTGTGCTGAGCGAATAAGGGCCATGTCACGAATGACAGAAAAATAAAAAATGGAATTTTCATGAATTAAAGTTTGATTCCTACCTGTATTACCTGATCAATTTACGGAAAAGAGCCGTTTTTTGAAGGGTAATAATCAGGTGCTGAAGGCCGGAATCCACAAAATAACTTGATTGTGAGCAGGATTCCTTTTTCCAGTATCATCGGTTTTATTATTTAGGTCACAAATTAAGTATTTATATTTAAGCTTTGGTTTAAAATTATTTCGTTTTGATGAAAGCTTCAGTAGGATTCAGTCTTTTGATTGTGATGTTGTTTGGAACAAGTGTCTTCGGACAAAAGAAAAT
>NZ_JASLCN010000034.1 GCF_030151805.1 Fluviicola sp. | reverse complement strand
CCACTCCGGCCGGACCTGTTTGTGCCAGCGAAGTAAATGTAGTAAGGATAAGTGATGGAAATAAAGAGAGCGTTTTGTTCATACACTATGCCAATTTGTTATGTTATGGAATAGTGATGGAGAGAGAAAATGATGCGGCAAAGTTAAATCAAAATCCGGATTGGAAGGCTCATAAAAGACGTTAAATGAAGGAATTGCACAGATAAATTATTATGCGCGCATTATGAATGAGTGTTTTGTTTTTTACAGGTCGAATTGTCGAAAGTAGCGTTGAAAATATCACATTCGGAACACTATTGTGCCAGCCACAAAGTTGGATTAATGCGTTGAACAGTTCCTTCAACAACCTGGTGAATCTCAAAATGGGCAGTAGATAAATTGCCCTCTTCGTCCGATAATAAGGATCCGATGGATTGTTTCGCCCCGACTTTATCTCCGACGGAAACGTATGCTTCCTGTAGATTACTGTAAACAGTTCGGTAAGCACCATGTTTGATGATGACTACTTTTCCTGCTCCCGGAATATTGAGAACACTGGTCACTTCACCGTCAAAAACAGCACGCACCTGTGAATTTTTCGGAGCGCCGATGTCAATTCCGTTGTTATTCGTGAACACGTTCGGAAGCGTAGGATGTGCATTTTTTCCGTAATTCTCGGTGATAGATCCTTTGGCAACCGGCCACGGTAATTTCCCCCTGTTCGATTCGAAATTCTTGCCCATGGCAATGTTTTCTTTTGTATCGGTAAAGGCAACTTCTTTTGCAGGAGCTGTTGTAGTCGTTGTTGTTTTTGGAGAAGAAGTTGAGGAAGAACTGCTTTTTGCAGCAAGGGCCGCTTTTCGTTCTGCTTCTTTCTTTGCCTTTGCTTCAGCATCTGCAATTTCCTTCTCAATAGCTTGCTTGATCCGGCGTTTCAGTTCTGCTTTCTGGCGTTCCTGTTCTTTCAATTCCGCCATCAAAGAGCTTTCGTCCTTGCGCAATTTTTCCAATGATTGCTGTTTCGCAGATTTGTCTTTTTCAATCTGTTGTTTTTCGATGATTTTCTCTTCGAGCAAGGTCTTTTTGTGATCTTTTTCCTGGCTGATTGCCTTTATTTCCTTGTGAATTGTTTTTTCATTCTGCAGAATAACCTTGAATTGCTTTTGCTGAATTTCAGAAAGTCGTTTTAGATAAGACGTTCGTTTCACCGCTTCAAAATAGTTCGAAGAGGAAAAAATAAACATCATTTTGGCAGATTTGTTCCGGTGCTTGTATGCGTAGATCAGCAACTTTTTGTACTGTTCCTTCAAAAGGACCAGGCGTTTTTGAAGTTCCTTGATTTGTTCTCCTTTGGAAGAAATAGTCAATTCGGCACTTCTGATCTGGTTGTCGAAGTTTCGCACGAGCAATTCGCGGTTCTTCACCTGGTTTTCGATTAATTTCAGTTCGTTCAGAGAAGTTTCCGTTCCTTTTTTGACTTTATCCAATAGCGATTTTGTCGTGGAAAGTTTCTTCTCCAGCTTGTTTTGTTCTGCTTGCAGCTGATCACTTTTTTTCTGAGACCAGGTAATGCTTGTGCAAGCAAGCAGAAGAATGAACAGACTATTTTTCAGAACTGCAGTTGCCATAATCTTCCGGTATTACAAAGTAAATTTCCTGAGGAGTATTTACTTCTGTTTTATCGTAATCCATCGTTAAAACGATATGATTCCGTGCGGTTACAATATCAATAACCACTTCTTTGGGAATCAAATAGGTATCTACGGTGTCGCGGCTAAAATAATCTACCGAAATGTGCGTCGTATCTTCCGGACTGTCAATTACCAGGCGACTGATGCTTTTCATGGAAGGATGAATGAAATAACGGATCATCACCTCATCTTCGTGGTCCTCGTTTCCGTTTCGGTCTCTTCGCGGATTGTTGGCGTTTTCCTTTTCTTTCTCCTTTTCGTGCTTGTTTTTGTTTTCCTTTTTGATAATCCTTTTCCGGTGTGATGAAACAACGTAATTATAAGGATCATTGATCTGGAAATACTTTTGAGTTGTGTCGTATGCAACCGGTAATCCAAGCAGCAATTCTTCAATATTCCGGTAGTCGAAATCCACACCGAACGATTCCTTGATGTAACTCATGGTTGTCCGGATGGCACATTTGTCTTTTCTGTTGGAGATCAATAAGGAATCACGTCGGATAATGGAATTGACAATCGGAATTCCGGCATACGTAATCATCGGATTGATGATGCTGTCTTTGATGGATCGAATAGATGTTTTGAAGCCGATTCTGCGATTGGTATCGGAAAAATGACACTTGATCTTCGTATAGAATGAATTCGGTCTGATCACAGAAAGACTGTCCATTACGTGAATCAACTCGCTGGTTTTTCTTTTTTCAAGTTTGATCGGTTTTTGCTCTATTGGTCTTCTGGCACAAGAGGCAAGAATAACAAATACAACAATACCTAACCATTTAATATTCCGGATCGACATACGTTTTTGTTTGAATTTTTTTGCTTAATGATTTGTTTTTTGATCCTAGTGAAAGTGCTTTTTTCCATAATTCGAGAGCTTTGCCAGAATCTCCCAATTTAAAGAAAGCATCACCCATGTGTTCGATGTAGTTTTTATTTTCCTTGTCCAGTTCATCCGCAATGGTGAATTGTTCCAAAGCTTGTTTGAATTTTCCTTGTCTGAAAAGTACCAAGCCTTTTGTATCGTGATAAGGAGCCTGGTTTGCTTTGCTGTCAATGATTTCATTGATCAGTTTTTCAGCTTTCGGAAGGTCAATATTTGCCAATGCCAACCGCATGGCATAATTGTTCTTGGTCAGCAGATTGGAAGGATAAATACTGATTGCTTTGTCGTAAGCTTCAGAACCTTCCTGGTATTTCTTCATTCCGAAAAGCGCATCTCCTTTTTGAGCATAAAATTCTGCTTCAACCGCCGGATCGTCCACAACCAATTCTTTTCCCATGTCGGCAGCATCTATTGCCTCCTGGAAGCGATCCAGTTGAACACAGGCGATGGTATACAACAATTGTACATTTGAAATAGTGGGAAAGAGCGCACTGCAAGCACGTGCATCCTTGTACAGATCATCGAATTTCAGCAATTCATACTCCAGAATCAAAACCTGGTTCCAGATCGGGAATTTAGTTTCTTCGTATTTGAGCGCAGTTTTATACGCTTCCAAAGCAGCTTCTTTTTCATTATTGCGCAGTAAAAAATCTCCTTTTACAGAATATCCCTTTGCGTTATTCGGATAATTTGCAATCAGTAAATCCGCCAATTCGATCAGTTCCTTGTCAACCACCACCTGTTTTTCGTACATCTCCAGGAGCAGGGACATTTTGGTGTCCAGATCAATGTCTGTTCCCTGGAAAGCCGCTTTGAAGTAGGTATAGGCCTCCGTTTTGTTCATTTGACGGTAATACAAATCACCCAAAGCCAGATTGGCACGTGCGTTTGTGGGATCGTTTTTCACCAATTCCACCAACATGGATTGCGCTTTGGCAATTTCCCGCTTGGAGAAATAGTAATCTACCAATGTTCCGATCAGACTCAGATCATCCGGGTAAACTTCGCGTGCTTTATGAAGCTCGGCAAGTCCTTTTTCGTCTTGTTTCAGGGATTGATACAACTCAAATTTTTGAATCGACAAATCGGGCAAAATACCCAACTGGTCTTCCATTTTCGTCAGTGAATTGATCGCATCCATCTGGCGACCCAAACGTTTCAATATTTCTGCGTGCGCAAACAACCAATCTACATTTGCCGGTTGTGCTTTCACCATTTTGGAGAAGCATTTCTCCGATTCCACAAATTTGCCCTGGTTGTAATACATATAACCCAATTCCTGGGTGTACCAGATGTTGTTGGGATCCAGCTTACTGGCCAATTCCGTGTATTCCGAAGCTTTGCTCTTATTATCCAATTGCAGATAACACTGACTTAAACCAAAAGCAGCAGCGTCATCCGTTGGGCGCATCACCAAACAGGAATCAAATGCCTGGATGGCGTTATTCGTTTGTCCCTTTACTTTGTAGCGAATGGCATTGTGAAAAGTCTGAATATACGCCAGATTCGGTTTCGAATCCGTTTTTTCAGAAGTAGCAACTTTCTTTACTGCACAGGAAGTAAAACAAAAAGCCAAAGCACCGATGTAAAGGAAATTTCTCATTAGCTGATAATTGAGTAATCACTTAAGCTCAAATCCCGAGCCAAACCTTTGTATTTTGAATGCGATCCCAACATGGAGTTGTGCATGTTTGCATCCACGATGATGGAATAATTCTGTAAAATACTGTTTTTAATGATGGAATTGGTTACAACAGAACCCTTTCCGAGAGAAACGTGAGGACCTACAACCGAGTTTTCGATAATGACATCTTTCCCCACATAACATGGAGGAATAATCACCGAATTCAAAAGTTTTGCAGAATCATCTACCATATCAATTCCTTTTTCCTGGTCGTATTCCAACACACGCTGATTGGTAATAACGGTTACTTCCTTGTTTCCGCAATCCAGCCATTCGTCTACTTCTCCCGGCTTAAAGCGCTTTCCTTTTTCGGTCAATCTGCGCAATGCATCGGGAAGTTGGTACTCGCCACTCTTTATGATGCCGTTTTCTACCAAAAAGTTTAATTCGTTTCTTAAAGCTTCACCATCTTTGAAGTAATAAATACCGATCATGGCCAAATCAGAAACAAATTCCCTCGGTTTTTCAACGAAGTCGATGATCTCTCCTTTTTCGTTCATTTTTACCACTCCAAAGTTACTTGGATCTTCAATCTGCTTCACCCACAGAATTCCGTCTGCTTCGGGATCAATGGTAAAGTTTGCACGGAAAAGCGTGTCTGCGAAAGCCACAACAACCGGTCCGTCCAATAATTTTTCAGCACACAATACCGCGTGAGCAGTACCCAACGGTTTGTCCTGGTAAAAGATCGTTCCTTTTGCTCCCAGTTTTTCGGCAACTTTGATTAATTCATTTTCAATCTCAATTCCGAAATCACCGATCACAAAACCGATTTCTTCGATCGGTTCGTTACAAACTGCTGCAATGTCTTCCACCAAACGGTGTACGATCGGTTTTCCGCCAACCGGTACAAGTGGTTTCGGAACTGTTAATGTATGTGGTCTTAATCGGCTACCACGCCCCGCCATTGGAACGATAACTTTCATAGTATGATTTAATTTTTTCCTGTACTTCCGAAACCGCCTTCTCCGCGGTTAGTCTCCGAAAGTTCATCTGTTAATTTCAATTTTGCCTGCACAAAAGGTGCTACAACCATTTGAGCAACACGTTCACCCTGTTCGATGATGACATTTTCATTGGATAAGTTAATCAACAGCACACCGATCTCACCACGGTAATCCGCGTCGATGGTTCCCGGAGAATTCAACACCGTAACACCTTGTTTGAATGCGAAACCACTTCTTGGCCGGATCTGAACCTCATAACCGCTTGGAATTTCCAGGTACAATCCTGTCGGAATTAATTTGCGTTCCAAAGGTTTTAAAGTCACGGCCTCACTCAAAAAAGCGCGAATATCCAAACCCGCAGAATCTACGGTTGCATATTCGGGTAATTCATTTGTTGATTTATTGATAACCTTGATTTCCATAACTTATTTCTGATTGGGATCTTTGATTACTGCGTAACTGATATCCATCACGTTTTGAGCACTCTGTTCCGTAATTCCTTGTTCAAACGTAAAGGTATAAGCACCTTTTTGAGGGAATTTCCGGTGTTTGAAGTAAACGGTATTTTCAACAATAGTTCCTGAAGTTTCACCGATCCATGAACCGTCCGGATTGGCAATTTTCATTTCAATCGGTTCCCGGCCAACCTGCCCTTTGGGAGTTTTGGAATGAATGAAAAACCACAGGTTATTGTAGGCATAATCCGTCGTTGTGCGAATGGTAATCTGAATGGTATAGAAAGAAGTCGTATCCGGAATCTGAACCTTGAAAACAGGTTTTACGTTCTGCTCCCAGGAATTATTCTTAAACGAATAAGACTTGTTGTAAAGCGGCGTATCTCCACAAGAATAGAGAAACACCAGCAATACGAATATCCAGCTATTTTTCAGTGCCTTCATTTCCTCCGTTGTTTTTACGTGGTGGTCTGCGACGATTATTCTTCTTTTTATTCGGGTTTGCCTGAGCAGGAGCATCTCCTCCATTCGCTGCAGCGTCAACAGGTTTGTTTTGTTGCTGCGGTTTATTTTGTGGATTCTGAGGTTTTGGCCTGTTATCCTGCTTCGGTTTGTTTTGTTGCTGAGGCTTGTTCTGCTGCTGGGGTTTATCCTGCTTTTGAACCGGTTTTGGGCTTGCCACAGTTGTTTCTCCTTCTGCACGCGGACCACCTTTCGGTTTTTTCTTCTTGCGTTTCTTATTTTTGCTAAACGTATTGTCAAAACGATTCAAAGAATCCTGACCTACAACATTGTCGTAATCTGGTTCTTTGCGGGCTACCTGTGCGGAAGTTTCAAAATCTTTCAAATCCATCGGTTTTTTCCCCGCTTTGTTGACCTTGATAATGTCCTGAACACGTTCCGGTGTAAGAGCCACCAAACCTACTCCGATGGAAGCTTCGCCCTCGTACATGTACCACAATTGACGTTTGAAAACATCTGTTTTAATGTGGAAAGCAGTTCCTTTTTCGGTTTGCAGTTTCACATCCGTGCTCGGGAAAGACTTGATTGCTTCCAGGTACATGTCTAATTCGTAGTTCAGACAGCACTTTAACTTTCCGCATTGTCCGGCTAATTTTTGCGGATTCAGCGATAATTGCTGGTAACGAGCCGCAGAAGTGGAAACAGAACGGAAATCTGTCAACCAGGTTGAACAGCACAATTCCCGTCCGCATGAACCGATTCCGCCCAATCGCTGAGCTTCCTGTCTGGAGCCGATCTGGCGCATTTCGATACGGATTTTGAATTTATCCGCCATGTCTTTGATCAACTGACGAAAATCAACACGCCCTTCTGCGGTGTAATAAAAAGTTGCTTTGGTCAAATCTCCCTGGTATTCTACGTCGGAAATTTTCATTTCCAAACCGATGTTTACAGCTAAAGTCCTTGCCTGAAACATGACTTCAGATTCGAGGGAACGGGCTTGCACCCATTTGTCGATATCTTCCTGATTTGCAATACGCAAAATCTTCTTAGTCTCCATTGGCTTTAGGCCCGGAGCTTTTTTCTTGACCTGAATTCTGGCTAATTCACCTACTACGGAAACAACACCCACATCGTAACCCGGGCTTGCTTCTACAACTACCACATCACCTACCTGAAGTGAGAAGTTTTTCGCGTTTCTGTAAAACGTCTTGCGACTGTTTTTGAAGCGAATTTCAAGTATATCGTAAGGCGCCTGACCAGCTGGAAGTTGCATATTTGCCAACCAATCAAAAACACCTAGTTTATTACATCCACCAGAACTACAGGTCCCATTATTTTTACAGCCGCGAGGTGTACCACCACCGCTACTACACGAGGAACATCCCATAGTTTTCGAATTTGATGTAAAAATACTAAAATTAACAGTTGCTATTGGCATTTTGTCATCAGACTTGACAACAGCTGTTTGTGAATAGCAATCAGGGTGAAATTTTCTTTGCTCTTGCAGCTAAAACAAGTCGTGTTTAAACTCAGAATTTGATATAGAAATGGAGATTCTCCGCTGTAAAACGGAAAAATCCGATTCGACACTCGCAATTAAATGGCTATTTTCGGGGACAAATTAAATTCAACCATCATGAAATTTGCTTCTGCTTTTTGCATCGCTTTAATTGGAACCCTTGTGGTTTCCTGCAGTAATTCAGATAGTCCGAAACCGAACCCTGACAAACGAAGATTATTTACAGATGTTGCTGATTACAACGATTACCTCGTGGATCAGCTGGATATGCTTACTATCGCGTATGATAATTCTTTGGACGCCAATATAACGACTGAAGAAGCATTGAAACGATGTGATTCATTGGTAACACTCTGCGAAAAAGCAGCGGAAAACATCAAAGGAATTCAGCCGTTTGAAGGAGACAGTTCCCTGGCCATGCAGATGCTTGATTATGTCCGATTCTTGAAATTTAGCGGGGAGAAAAGCATTCCGGAGTTTTTGAAGATGGACGAAGAATACATCAATCTGCCTGATAGCGAAACGCAGGAAATAGAACGTTTAGGTAAAAAAATAGATGAAGTGGCTGTCAAACAGAATACTGCCAGAAACCGTGAACATGCTAAAGTAGATAAAGCTCAGGCGAAATTTGGCAAGAAGCATCAGCTGACCATTGTGAAACTCGATTAAACGTTTATGCCCGGTGAATAAAGCGCATGACCTGGAAACACAATTGGGTAAAGAGCAATTTCCCGAACGCATTCCGGTCGATATGATAATGTGCATCGTTGAAGATTTCCATGAAATCAATCACATTATTGTTTGAAATGAAGCGTGCAAAATTCGCCAGGAAAGCAGCTTCTTCCTGCGAAACACGGGTCAGCATGTCTTGTGTGTAATTTTTCAGCACACTTTGGCGAACCATGTGCAAAGCATATTGAACAAACTGTTTTTGTCCTTCGCGGGAAAGAGCAGAAACCTGTTCGGTCCAATCCAGCATCGCATTGACATCTTTCTTAAAACAAACGCGCATCAGCTGAATGAACAGTTCCCGGAACAAATTCGCTTCGGATTGATCACCCATGATTTGCTGCGCGTCGATCAGATTCCCGTTGCTTCTTGCCGCAATACTTTCAGCAAGCTGACGATTCACGCCGCTTCGTTCAACAACCTGCTGGATAATATCCATAGGGTAGGAGGGAATGCGCAGAATTTGCGTTCGGGAGAGAATCGTTGTAAGCAATTTATCCGGACTATCCGTAACCAGCAAAAACAAGGTCTTTGCAGGTGGCTCTTCCAGGATTTTAAGTAATTTATTGGCGCAGGTTGCGTTCATTTCTTCCGCCATCCAAATGAGCATGACTTTGTAGCCGCCTTCGTAGGATTTCAAGGAAAGTTTCTTCACGATTTCGAGACTTTCTTCTGTCCCGATAATCGGTTTTCGTTCTTTGTCGTCCATTCGTTTCGTCCAATGGTACAAGTCAAAAATCGGCAACTCCTTGATTTGTGTTCTCCAGAGAGGCAGCAACGGATTGGTCGTTTTCGAAATGGTTTGAACAGTTGGAAAAGAAAAGTGCAAATCCGGATGTTGCAAATCCGATACCTTCTTGCAAGACGCACATGTTCCACAGCTGTCGTTTTCCTGTTTGTTTTCACAAAAGATGTACTGTACAAAGGCTAAAGCCAATGGAAGTGCGGCGTGGCCGGATTTTCCTGCAAAGAGTTGGGCATGACTGATTTTTCCGCCTTTGACCTCTTCAATCAAATGCGCTTTTACCTCTGCTTGCCCCGGTATTGAATTAAATTGCACCGGATAAAGTTAAGGGTTCTTCTACAACAGGATGTAAAAAAGGCATAAAAAATGTTGAAAAACGAAACAAAGTTCCTACATTGTATAAGATAAAAACCAACATTATGAGAACGTTATTTTTAATAGTCGGATTGTGTTGCTCCTTTTCTGTTCTCTTTGGACAGGAAATTAAGATGACTGATGAATCGGTCTCTTTTTCGGTGGGAGTCAAAAATGCTATTGTAGCAAATATTCCTTTTGGAAAAAGAGCAGCTGTGGAAAAACAGTTGAAATCTGAATTGAAAAGCTGGAAGGGAAAGGTTGTCGTCGTTGGCGATGAGTACCAGGTGATCCAGGGAAAGAATAAGATTTTTGGAGAAAGTCATGTGAATGTTTATGCAAAGATCATTGAGACGGTTGATGAGATCAAAGTTGCTTTTGTAATAGACAAGGGTGGGAGATTCATGACGAATGTAGAAGATCCGGTCGAATACAAAACGGTATGGGAAAAAGTGAAGAAATTTGGTGCAGCTTCTGCTTCTGCTAGTATCGCACTGGCCGTTGATGCAGATCAGAAAATACTGAAGTCTTTGGAAAAAGAAGAAAAGAAAATCAAAAGCGAAATTGAAAGCTCCAAAAAGGATATTGAGAATGCCCAGAAGAAAATTGAGCAATCTCAAAAGAAAATTGATGCCAAGCAACAAGAACTGACTAACAAGCAGGGAGAGATTAAGACACAAAATCAACAGATCTCAAATCATAAGAGCAATGCTAAGAAGTTAAAGTGAGAGAAAGCGCCGCTTTCGAAGACTGAATTTGGTTTGAGCTAAGCGATAAAAGTTAATTTTGATAACTAACCCGGGATACCGGGTGAATGAATACCGCTAACAAAAACAACACATAACTAATACGACATGAAACAATTAACACTAATCGTTGCAACATTATTAACTACTTGGGTAGTAGGTCAGGAAGTAAAAACATCCAATGAAAGAGTCAGTTTCTCTCACGGAACCTTTGATGCGGTCGTAGTAACGATTCCTTACGCAAATAAAGATGTTGTTGAAAAAGAACTGAAATCCGAAATGAAGGACTGGGGAGGCAAATACAGCAGCTCGAAAGATGAGTATACTGCAAAGCAAGCCAAGATGAAGGACATGGGAGATAAGTACTTCGACGGATATGCAAAAATTATCCAAAGTGGTACAGACATCAAAGTGGCTTTTGCAGTTGATTTAGGAGGAGCATATTTAAATTCGGGTGAGCACCGCGATCAGTATAAAATCATTGAAAACCGTGCTAAAAAATTCGGACAGTCTGCTTCAAAGGAAAGTGTGAACGGAATGATTGAATTGGAAACGAAAGCATTGAAAAAGTTGAACGGAGAAAAAGAGGATTTGCAGAAAAGCATTGAAAGCTCCAAAAAAGATATCGAAAGCTATAAGAAAAAGATTGCTGATGCAGAGCAAAAAATCAAAGACGATGAATCTGCAACTCAAAAGAAAGAAGGAGAAATCGGAGCGCAGGCTAAAAAGCTGGAAGAAGTTCAGGAACTGTTGAAAAAGATTAAATAATCCACGGTTGGGACGCGACGTATCAGGGATTAATCACAATTGACACCCAGACTTCATTTTCCACCACAAATGCACAAATTTTAGCTCGGCTACCGCACTCGCTTTGTTGCCTTATAAATACATTATTTTAATGTTTACTGGTAAAGAGGCGACTGGTAAGCACCTCAAATATTTGTGCATTTGCGGTAAAATATAATACAATGGTATTGTAAAATGATTTGGGTGCGAATAATACTATACCCCGACACATCGCGTCCCAACTGATTTCGGACATGTTCTTTTTTATACCTTTGACTCCATGAAAATTTTGGTTGTCCGGTTTAGCTCAATTGGAGATGTCGTTCTGACAACTCCCGTTATCCGCTGTTTAAAGGAACAATTAAAAAATACAGAGCTCCATTACATTACCAAAAAAGCGTTCAAACCGGTATTGGAGCAAAATCCGTACATTGACCGAATCATAACCATTGATAAATCGGTTGATGAGGTGGTGGATGTTTTGAAACAGGAGCGCTATGATTATGTGGTCGATCTGCACAACAATATCCGAACCCTGCGCCTGAAAAGAGCCCTGAAAGTCAAATCCAGTGCTTTTCCGAAAAAAAACTTTTCCAAATTGCTTCTTACGACATTCAAAATTAACCGGATGCCGAAAGTTCACGTCGTGGATCGTTATTTCGAAGCAGTGAAAATACTCGGTGTAAAAAATGATCTGAAACCCTGTGATTTTTATCTGTCGGAAAATGATACTGTTGATTTATCGTCTTACGGTCTGGCAGAAAAGAATTTTATTGCCGTTGCAATGGGAGCTCAATTCGCAACGAAACAAATGCCGGTTTCCCTGATGGCAGAAGTACTTGATCAGATCGAAAAACCCATCGTGCTGCTTGGCGGGCCTACTGATTTGGAACGTGCGGCCGCATTAAGTGCATTGCTTGAAAACAAACAGGT
>NZ_JASLCN010000170.1 GCF_030151805.1 Fluviicola sp. | reverse complement strand
TCTTTTGCAACAGGATAATCTTTTGAAGTCAAAGCACTCACTCCTGCATTGAATGCTTCCTGGTATTTTTGATTCTTATCCTTGTCAGCATTCGCCTGAGCAATCTTCTTTTCAACCTCAAGCAATTTCGCCTTTGCAACAGATGAAGCAGGATCAAGAGCCTGCGCTTCTTCATAATTTTTCTTCGCTGTTTCAAAGTTGGAAGCTGTCATCGCTGCATCACCATCCAGAATTGCCTGATCGAATTTTGCTTTTTGTTCCGCTTTTTTGCTGTCAGCTAAAATCTTTGCATCAATCGCATCTATTTTTGCCTGAACAGCCGGATCCGGAATTAACGCAATGGATTCCTGGTATTTTGCTTTCGCATCTGTATATTTCGATGCTTTATCCAAAGCATCACCTTCTACAACCAATTGTTTTGCTTTTGCAATCTTGTCAGCATTCGCCTTTTCCTGTTCAAGGATTTTTTCAATTTCCTGGATCTTGGTTTTTGCTTCCGCGTTTTCAGCTTCCAATGTCAGCACTTGCTCAAACTTTGTTTTCGCCGCCGGATATTGTTTAGCTCCGATAGCCGTATTTCCTTCTGCAAGTAATTTGGTGATTTGCTCTTTCAGCGCATTTGCCTTTGCAATTTCCGCCAGTTTCACATCCGCTTCTTTAATCTTTTCTTTCGGGTAAGTTGCGGCAGCTTCAAAAGTCAAAGCTTCCGTGTATTTTGCTTTTGCTTCTGTCCATTTTTCTTCAGACATCAAAGCGTCACCCGCAGCTACGGCATCATTGTATTTTTGTTTTTTCTCCTGTTCGGATTTCTGAGCATTTAATTTACCGTCCAAATCTGCCAGTTTTGCAGTGGAAACAGGATCACCCGGCTTCAATTTCAAAGCCTCTTTGTACTTGTCGCGGGCAGCCATCCAACTTTTCTGAGCGTAAAAACCATCAGCCGCTTTGATTGCAGCATTGTATTTCTCCGCATTTGCAGCTTCATTTTTTGCAGCTTCAATAGCCGCCTCGCATTTCATGATTTCATCCTTCGGATATTGCTCTTGCTTTTTTCCCAAAGCTTCGTTGTAACGTGCAATTGCTTCCGGGTATTTTTTCTGATCACGCAAACCATCCGCCGCAGTTATCAGGGCTTTATATTCGCCATCTAATTGAGAATTCGCAAGGTTTGCGGATTTAGCTGCTTTTAAGATTCCATCAATTTCAATGATCCGGTCATTCGGATGTTTTTCAGTTTCTTTTCCTTTGATTTTCGTAGCCGTCTCGTATTGTGCAAGCGCTTCTTCGTATTTTTTTGCAGTAAACAAGGCATCCGCCTGTTTGATAATCGCATTATAATTGGCTTCACCTTGTTTTTGTGACGCTTCCGCATCTTTCAGCAGTTTATCAACCTTGGTAATCATTTTATTAGCCAGCACCTGGTCAAAAACGATTTCATCGGAAGAAACTCCCGGATCGTAGTAAAATTCTGTTGCAGGATTGCCGGTAACGTAAGAATAATCCACTCCCGGGGCCTGATCAAACAACGACATGTTGATACTTCCCGACGGAAGTTTCGTTCCCTGAGTTAATTCGGGATCCACGTTTTTCAAATCGACATTGAAATAACGCGTAACCTTTCCTCCTTTCGAAACCTCAATCTTATACTTTTTCTTCGGATCAAGCTGAAGCATAATGGAACCGGCCGCGTCGCTCGTGAAAGTTTGGGTTACCGTACTTCCTTCAAATACCTTGACAACAACTCCCGGTTCTTTTTTACCGGTAGCTTTGTTTAATGTACGAACTTCAAACGGAACTTTGCCTTGTCCAAAAACCAAGTTGGTCAAGAAGAAAAAGGAAATTAAAATAAGGAGTTTCACTCTCATGTTTTTAGTTTATTCTAGTCGTAGTACAACTGAGATTAATTTTGGTTTAAATTAGTTCAATTTATTACAGACAAATATCGGTAAAAAAGTTCATTTTCATTGCTATGATTCAATTTAAACAACTCAGTTTTTGGGAAAAAGTAACACTATTGGAAAATATTGATTTCCTGATAGTTGGAAACGGAATAGTTGGATCAGCATGCGCTTTGGAACTGCGAAGACAGCATCCGGAGGCAAAAATTGTCATCCTGGAGCGAAGTTATCTTCCTCTTGGAGCCAGTACAAAAAATGCGGGATTTGCCTGTTTCGGGAGTGTCACAGAGCTTTTGGACGACCTTGAAAATTCAGATGAAACGACGGTTTGGAACACCGTAAAACTCCGGTACGAAGGCTTGCAACGCTTACTTCAGCGATACCCTGAATCAGATTTGAATTATCAGAATTGTGGTTCCTATGATCTCATTACCAACAAATCAGATTTAGATGTATACCACCCGAAACTGGATTATCTGAATCGGCAAATTGAGTCAATCACCGGTCTGAAAAATTGTTACTCCTACGAAGAAGATGTATATTCAAGCTTCGGATTCAAGGGATTTCATGGCGGGTATTTCAACCGGCTGGAAGGAGCAATTGATGCGGGGAAATTGCTTTTAGCAACCCAAAAAGATCTGGCAAAAAACGGAATTATGACCCTGTTCGGAATTGAAGTTAAAACCTTTCAAACGAACCAGAATGAAGTTCGTATAGAAACCAATTACGGAGAAGTACAAACACGGAAGCTCTGCATTACCGTTAACGGATTTGCAAAGAAACTCCTTCCTCATTTAGAAGTTGAACCCGCAAGAGCGCAGGTATTGGTTACTTCCGAAATTCCAAATCTTCAAGCAAAAGGAACATTTCACCTGGATAAAGGATATTATTACTTCCGAAATGTCGGGAACCGCATATTATTTGGTGGCGGACGAAACCTGGATTTCAAGGTCGAAAACACGTTTGATCTGAATCAAACAGCACTCATTCAAAACAGACTTGAAGAGCTCCTTTCGGAAAATATTCTTCCGGGAAAACCATTTTCCATTGATTACCGCTGGTCGGGAACCATGGGAGTTGGCCCAAAAAAAGCCCCGATTATTGAAAAGATTGATTCCCATTGCGCTGTCGGAGTAAGACTAGGCGGAATGGGCGTTGCGATCGGCTCATTGGTCGGTGAACAACTCGCTTCACTCATTTCAAAAGCCGAATGACTTTTCAATCTTCAGAAAACTTACCCTTTCCTTCATACAAGGCTTCCTGTTTCTAAGAATTCTTGTATTTTCGGGACAAATTGAACTCTTATGAACGCAGCACATTCGCACTTGATTATTAACCATTTTCCGATTATCGGTCTCATTTTAGGAATTATCGTCCTGTTAATCGGTATTTTAGCAAAATCATCCGTAACCCGGAGAGTCGGATTACTTCTTTTTATTATTGCCGGTATTACAGCTCAAATCTCAGACGCAACAGGCGAAGGTGCAGAACATTTGGTAGAACAGGCTACCGAACAGGAAACAATCTCACTGGATTGTCCGGATGCGATTCAAGCAACTTTAGAAAACACAGAAGAAACAAAAACATTGATTCATATTCACGAAGAACACGCAGAAGAAATGATGCCGTTAATGTGGGGAATCTTTGCTCTTTCCCTGATTGCTTTGTTTTTGGAATTCAGAAAAAAATCCATGGCACTACCCGCTTCGATTATTGTTTTGATTATCGGAGTAATTGCCACTTATTTTGCCAAGGAGGTAGGAAATTCGGGCGGTGAAATTTCGCATCCGGAAATTCGGAAAGACTTCAAGTTCAACGAAAATACCTCGCACGACGAAGACTAAACAAAAGTGAAAATGCAGAATTGAAAAGTTTTGCCTGACTTTTCTTTGCATATTTTCAAGTATCCATTTTAAATCAAAGTGTCATGTTAGAGAATTTCAAAGCTCATTATATCCCGGATGCAAATTGTGTTCCCGCTTCAGATGAAATCATTCAACAATACAAAGACAAAATTCCGGAATCATTACTTGAAATCTGGAAAACAAGTGGTTTCGGAAAATACAACGACGGGTTAATCGAGTTCGTCAATCCGGCTGATTTTGAATACAACCTGTGGACCTGGCTCGGAAGAGAAGTTCCCAATTACGTTCCTTTTGCAATCAGCGGATTCGGAGAATTATTTTATTACCGAAGACTATCGGAGGTAGACGAAGATGTATGCATCATCGACATTCAATACCGAAAAATCGAAACGTTGATCTGGAGCATGAGCGGTTTCCTGGAAGATCTGTTGCAAGACGAAGAAGACCGGAATATCTGGCTACGTGAAAGTTTATTTGTAACGGCTTTCAAACAAATGGGGAGACTTCAAAAACACGAGGTCTTTACGTTTACTCCTATTTTGGCTTTCGGAGGCGCTGAAGAAGTTGAGTTCCTTCACAAAGGAAACGCCCAGGTTTACCAGGATTTGGTATTTCAAATGACAAGTTAATTGAGAATTGAATGAATTACTCCTGTGCCAAATCTTTTGAACCGGCTGTTTGAGCTTCTTCTGCCTGCTGGTCTAATGGAGTGGTAGTTGTTTCAGGAATATGAGCCGGAGCGGAAGGATTTGCAATTCCGAAAGGTCTTGAAAACTCAGTAGGAGTCTGAATGATCTGATCCATTTTTACTGCTTCTTCCTGAATTGGTTTCTCGATAATTCCAACTGTTTCTCTCATCACATTTTGCAAATCAAAATCAGTTTTCACATCACCGGTAGATTTCTTGATTTCATTCTGAACATCCTGGGACGCCTGTTTAATCTGATGCATCGCCTTCCCCATTGAACGTGCAATACCTGGAATGCTTTTGGAACCGAAAAACATCAGGATAACGACTAAAATCAGAACTATCTCTGAACCTCCAACATCGCTGAGAAATAAAGGCAAAAATGTCATAATGACAACAAAAGTAATCGAATTAATTGAGCATTCCTAAAGTAATCTCTTATGAAACGTTAATTTTTTAATCGCATTTCGGAACCTTTTTTGGTTATATTTGCGCCGAAAATAAATTAAGAAGAGGCTATGGCAACCACGGCAGATATTCGAAACGGACTGTGTATCAGATTTAACGATAAAATCAGTCAAATTATTGAATTCCAACACGTAAAACCTGGAAAAGGTCCGGCTTTCGTGCGTACAAAAATGCGTATCATTGAAAGTGGGAAAGTGATTGATAATACTTTTTCGGCGGGACATAAAATTGACATCGTTCGCGTTGAAAACCGTGAGTATCAATATTTGTATCAGGAAGATGAAAATTTCATTTTCATGAATAACGAAACATTTGAACAAGTTCCAATTCCTGTAAAGATGGTTGAAAAACCTGCATTCTTACTGGAAGGAATGATTTGTAACATCTTGTATGATGCAAGCGAAGAAGTTCCTTTGGTAGTTGAATTACCGATGTATGTTATTTCTGAAGTAACTTACACAGAACCGGGAGTAAAAGGCGATACAGCTACAAACTCCATGAAGCCCGCAACGATTGCAACAGGTGCTGAAGTGAAAGTTCCGTTGTTCATCGACATGGGAGAAGTCATTAAAGTAGATACAAGAACCGGAGTTTACGTTGAACGCGTTAAAAACTAGTTCTAACGCTCATATTTTTAGAAAACCATTGGTCAAGCGGCTGGTGGTTTTTTCTTTTTAGCACATTTTAAAGGGTTGAAAAGTTCAAGTGTTCAAAGAGTTCGAATAGAATTTTGAGCTTGAACATTTCAACTATTGAACTTTCTCAATGGAAAAAATTATCCGCATACATTCAAAGGAAATCAATATTCAATGGATCAAGCATTCATTGATTACTGAAGCAAAACCTGTTCTCGTTTTTTTACATGAAGCGCTTGGAAGCATTGTTCAATGGAAAAGTTTTCCGCAAGATTTGTGTAACTCATTAAACTTACCCGGAATGGTCATCGAACGCAGCGGACATGGGAAATCTTCACCTCTTGCTGGTGTAAGAGACCGGAATTACCTGCACAACTATGCAGATGAAACCATTCAAGTGCTTCCAGAGATACTGAATCCGAATCAAAAGATCATTCTCGTCGGTCATAGCGACGGCGGAAGCATTGCCCTGCTTTTAGGAAGTAAGCGGTTGAAAAATCTTCAGGCCGTTGTTACGATGGCTGCTCATACTTTTGTAGAACCGGAAACCCTTGCAGGAATCCACCCAGCCATTGAAGCTTTCAAAAGTGGAAAACTCAACGGTTTGTGTAAAATACACGAAGACAAAACAGAAGCTTTATTTTACGCTTGGGCCAATACCTGGCTTTCACCTGAATTCAGATCGTGGGATATCCGGACCGAAATTCAGGATTTCAAACAGCCTGTTTTAGCAATTCAGGGGTTAAACGATCAATACGGAACGGAAGAACAGGTGAACTCAATTGTTGATGGTCACGCAAACCGGACAGGGAAAATGATTCTTGCCTGCGGACATCACCCGCATTTGGAGAAAACCAAAGAAATGGTGGATTTGATTTCGGGTTGGATTTCCGAACAGATCTACTAAAAAGTTCCGACGTAATTTCCCAATATTGGGACAGGAAATTGAAACAATGCTGATAATCTAAAATGACTGAGTCGAAAACGGGCGTAATTCCGCAATATTACGTCCAACAATTTATCCCTATCCGACTAGTTCAAACAGGTCTTTTACTTAAATAAAACCTGACTTTTTCCGTATATTTCCAAAAATCTCAACCCGGACGTAATATTGCGGAATTACATCCAAATTTTAAGTCCTGAAAATCCACTAGTTACATTCCCTGAAATGAAGCATTCTTCACGATAAAATTATCACTGCATTATTTTTTTACATATTTCCGCTCTAAACCATCGAAAACCAGTAACTTTGCCCCTCATTTTTAACGTAATTTTTGAATAGCTAATGAGTAATGCATTGGGGAACCATATTCTGGTAGAGTTTATGGGGTGCGATCCGCACATTATGAATGATGTATCTTCAATCGAGCGCGACATGGTAGACGCGGCTTTGAAAGCAGGTGCAACTGTGATTAATTCTACATTCCACCATTTTTCTCCATACGGAGTTTCTGGTGTAGTGGTAATTCAGGAAAGCCATTTGGCAATTCATACATGGCCGGAATACGGTTATGCCGCTGTAGACTTGTTTACATGTGGAGAAATGGATGCATGGATTTCTTTCGATTACCTGAAAGAATGTTTTGGTGCCAAGAATTATTCCGCTTTGGAAATGAAACGCGGAGCTGTTCAGTTGTTGACCAGAAATGATTTTGACATCAGCTCTATGCGTCAAAAGGCCGGAGAATGGACCAATCCTGAAATGTATACCCGCAATGTGTGGTTTACAGATAAGGACGACAACCAGGCTTTGTCACTTCGTTATACCGGAGAAGTATATTACGATGTGCAATCTCCGTTCCAGCGTGTACGTATTTTGGAATCTCCGAAATACGGTAAATTGTTGACATTGGACGATATGTTCATGACAACAGAGAAAGACGAATTCCATTACCATGAAATGATTTCACATCCCGCAATGTTTACGCACGGAAATGCGAAAAACATTTTAGTCATCGGTGGTGGTGACGGAGGAACTGTACGTGAATTTTTGCGCCATGACGGTGTTGAAAAAGTAACGATGGTAGAAATCGACGGTGAAGTAATCAAAGCGTGTAAAGAGCATTTGCCTTCTATCGCGGCTTCATTTGACCATCCGAAATTGAATTTGATCGTTGGCGACGGAATTGCATTTGCAAGAGAAGCAGCAAACGAAGAATTTGATTTGGTAATCGTTGACGGATCAGATCCTGTTGGTCCTGCAGAAGGACTTTTCTCCGTTGAATTCTACAGAAACTGTCACCGTATTTTGAAACCGGGAGGAATCCTGGTTGCTCAGGGTGAATCTCCGAAATTCAACGAGCAGGCATTTACAGAATTAAACATCACCCTTCAGCATATTTTCGGAAAAGAAAACGCGCCTGTTTCCTTGTTCTTTGTTCCAACATATCCTACGGGAATGTGGAGCTTCCAATACGGATTGAAAGGAAGCGCTCAACCGAAAGCTGTTTCAAACGACTCAGAAATCGAACAGTTTGTAAATGAGAAAGGATTGAAATATTACAACTCCGATATCCATAAAGCAAGTTTTGCATTACCCAACTTTGTGAAAACCCTGATTAATGGATAATTCAACGAAGTTTGACCCGAACGGAGTAGGAATTGCAAACGGGAACATTTTTGGTTTTCCGGTAGCCGAAGAGCATGCAGATATTGTGATTATTCCGGTTCCCTGGGATGCAACAGCTTCTTACGGAAAAGGAACGAGCGATGGGCCGAAAGCCATTCTGGATGCAAGTACACAATTGGACTTTTATCATCCGCTCTTGCCGGAAGCGTGGAATACACAAGTTTTCATGACGCCTATTTCGGATGAAATGAAGCAGATCAATGATCAAATGTGTATTGATACGGTTCAATACATTGGCTTTTTGGAAGAAGGTGGCGAATTGGACGAAAACAGTCCGTATCAGGAAGTATTGGATAAAGTAAATGCTACTTCGGATTTGTTACGGAACAATTTAAAAGAACGCGCTTCCAAATTACTGGCAAATAACAAGATTGTTGCTGTTTTGGGTGGCGAGCACAGTACTCCGCTAGGTTTAATGGAAGCTTTAAATGAAACCGGTCAGTCTTTTGGAATTCTTCAAATTGATGCACATGCTGATTTGAGAAAAGCCTACGAAGGATTCGAACAGTCTCACGCGAGCATCATGTACAATGTACTTCAATCGTGCCCCAATCTTCAGAAATTGGTTCAGGTTGGAATCCGTGACATCGCTCATTCGGAAGTGCAGCTTTCCGATTCGGATCCAAGAGTCAAAACGTTTTATGACTGGGATTTGAAGCGCGGACAGTTTGAAGGACAAACCTGGAAAGAACAGGTTTCAATGATTCTGAGCGAACTTCCGGAACGTGTGTATATCTCATTCGATATTGACGGTTTGAATCCCGCACTTTGCCCGAATACAGGAACTCCGGTTGTTGGCGGTTTCGATTTGGAACAAATCAACTATTTATTCTTCCAATTGGTTGAATCCGGAAGAAAGATCATCGGTTTTGATTTGAATGAAGTCTCTCCCGGTAAAGAAGGCGATTGGGATGCAAACGTTGGTGCCAGAGCTCT
>NZ_JASLCN010000169.1 GCF_030151805.1 Fluviicola sp. | reverse complement strand
ACTTTTGCAATGAAAATTTTGGACAGAAAAAATCTCAATGGTTTTATTCTAAAGGTTAGTTCAATACAAATCGGTGTTGAAAACTATGATCTTATAGTACCAAAAATCGAGAGATATTTTAGGGATAAAATTAATCCAATTGTCGGAAGATAATTGAAAAAAAGAACTTACACTTAATTCTATTAAATGAACGATTTATATGATTTAGTCCCTTTTCCTGATAAAATCCGGACTCTTTTTATTTTGGAATCACCCAATACCGATGAAATTGAAGCAGGTTTTCCTGTGGCTGGACAAACAGGTAAAAATATGTCTCGAGTAATTTTAGGAAGTGATGAAATTCCTTTCGGAAAGTTCCTTTTTGAGAGAAATGAACGTATATCTGAATATGGAGTTTTCAACTCTTGTCAATTTCCATTAAAAATGCCTGGAAAACTTCATGGATCAGAGATTCAAATATCTAAAATAAAGGATGTTTCTCAAAGAAAGGGGGAGCGAGACTACAATTATAGGGAACTTAGTAAGTTTTTAAAAAGAATTGAAAATTTAGATCAAGAAATTAGATATAAAGAAAGGTTTAAACAATTAATTGAAAACTCACCTTCTATTGAAACATTAGTTTTTTGTGGTTTTATTGCCCAAGCCATATTTTTAGAACTATATCACCAGACGGACATCCCTCCTTATAATAAACCAACTGTATTGAAATCAAAAAAAATACACTTTGTTAATCATCCCAGTGAAATAGATTCTGAATGGGTATACAAAATAAGTTCTTAGCAAAAATAAAAACCTCATTATGAGGTTTTTTCACTCGTGTTTTGTTTCGAACTTTGTTGCAACGGGTTCACCAAAAGAAAAGCATTTTACGAAAGTAAGATGCTTTTTTTGATTTAGGTCATTTTTTCTCTTTCTCATTCCGACCAAACCTCTTTTTTATTTTTCAGGGCAGAGAATAAAAGCGACTACCACAATTTGCCCTGAGCCTTTGATCAAAAATTCAAAACCTTTTCCTTCACTCTTTTTCAAAATGAAAATGCTTCTACCAAATCGGAAAGAATCTTCTTTTTGGCACTTCCCTCTCCCCACTCTGAAACATTGATTCCAAAAAGGCTTTAACATTTGTTCACCTTCTTCGGTATGAATTTCGGAAATGCAAATGCGTTGACATGCTAAAACATTCAACCATGAGGACATCATAATTGATATAGATCACTCAGCATGGAAAAGCACTGTTTTGATTCAATCAAACGTCAGCACGAAGAAAAATACATACAAAGACGATCCGTAGAGGATACACAGATTAAAACAAACTAAAAAGCAAAGTCATGGAAAAGCTCCCGTTTTTTGGGTTGCGCATTCAGGTTCTGGACGACAACCCGTTTTATACCACGTTATACAAGTTACAATTGGAAAAAGAATTACTGACAGCTTATTCCTTGCATCAAAATCATTTTAAGATCAGCACTTATACTGATTCGAATGAATTCTTGTCTGATTTACCCGCAATTCATTCTATTTCATTTTTGGACTACAACCTGGGATCGAATCTGACAGGTTTGGATGTGATGGACAAAATCAAAAAGCGCACTTCGCTGGCAAAGGTCTATATCGTAACGGACGAGAACAACTCATTCATCTTACGTGCCTGCCTGGATGCCGGTGCTGACGGTATTATTTTCAAAAACAACGAATTGATGGAACTTTCCCTGATGGTGATTCAGCAAACCTTGAATAATCCGAATTTTCCATACCAATTGAATGTTCCGAAAAACAATTAATCTCGATAAAAGCCATTTCAGTAAATAGCTCTGACAGTTCAGGTTTTAAAAAAAAGAGGTGTAGCGGAAACTGATAGATTTAGATAAACTCTAATCCCTCAGTTATGAAAACTATTATACTTAGCACTACCTTTTTCTGGATAATCAGTCTCTCCAGTTACAGTATCAGTCAGGTGGATTCTTTATTGATCCAAAACAACATTCCCAATTGGGTAAAATCAGTTCTGGAAAAGTCAGAAATGGCACAGAAACACCAAATTCTCACCGATTTCAATCCCTTCTACTTTGAAGCAGATTTTACAGGTGACAACCAGGTCGATATTGCATTCTTTGTTGAAAACAAGATCGACAAGACAAAAGGTGTCATGATTATCAACAACGTCAAAAATCTCGTTTATGTGATTGGATGCGGAACTGCAACAGACATGGGGTCTTCGCTTTCCTGGACAAAACGCTGGTTCACTTACAGAGCCCGGTACATTATGAATGACGGGAACAAAAAGAAAATCACGTTGAAGTATCCGGGAATTCAATTAATCCGAAGTGAAACCAATAGTTTGGTGATTTACTGGAACGGCAAGAAATACAAAACATTTATTCAGCAGTCTTAACGGATTGTTCAAAAAAAACGAAAAGGCTCAAAATTCAATATTTTGAGCCTTTTCACTATCCGTAATCTTTCAAATTAGCTTTAGATCAAATCGTTAAATCAAAACAGGTCTTTCAGATGAGGCCCCATTTCAACCTCAATATCCTTGCGCAATTCCATTAAACGAATAGCATATTGCTGCAATTGATTTTCACGATCCGTATTGGGAATCCATTGATTAGTTGGTTTAGGATTACCTTGTTCATCCACAGCAACAAAAACGATCACGCAATGGGTCGTTTTTTCGAATTTATGCTCACTCATTTTCCGGGAAAAAACATCCACCGCAATGTGAATACTTGATTTTCCGGTATAAATAACACGCGCCTGAATTTTGACCAGGCTTCCGATATGGATTGGCTTAAAAAACCGGATTCCACCAACGTAAACCGTTACGCAGTAACCTTCAGACCAGGTTGAAGCGCAGGCATAAGCAGCCTGATCAATCCATTTCATAACGGCTCCTCCATGAACCTTCCCTCCGAAGTTCACATCTGTTGGTTCGCTGACGAACTGAAAAGTAATTTTGTCTTGCATAAAAACGAAAGTAGCAAATAGTTTGTTTTAATTAATTTCATTGATTTTTTTGTTCCATTTTTAACAATTTTCCAACCATTTGATTTTTTTTCCGTTCAAAAAGTACTGAAACTGAAGGTCTGAGAATAATTCGATTTAGCAAATTTGATAAAAGGCTGACGAGCCGATTTTTTTGTTAAAAAAAGAACTATCTTCGGCTAACAGAAACTGATACACTTCCTGTTACCTTGACTAAACAAATATGAAAAAACTACTTTATTTTCTATCATTTACCATGATAGCATTCTCGTCGTGGTCACAAACTCCAAGTGGCTGCTTTAGTTCGGGAAACGATATTTCATTTAACAAAGTCTACGGTAGTACCAGAGGAATTACCAAAGGAGATTTTGATAATGACGGCAAATTAGACATTGTTGTTGGTCACTACGGTACAAGTTACACCTTCAAATACTCTTTCATGAAAGGGTATGGGAATGGAAAATTTGGGTTCCCCAATACTTCTACCGGAGGAGCTTTTACAACTCAGGTGGAAAGTGCAGATCTGGATGGAGACGGCAACAGAGACCTGATTACAGCCAATCAGGGCGGAGTAACCATCCACATGGGATTGGGAACAGGATCCTTCGATAGTTTAACAACTTATTCTCTTCCCTTTCCGAAGTATCTGGAATTGGGTGATATCAACGAGGACGGAATAATGGATATCGTTTTTTCGACGGCAACAAATATTCAGGCACTTTATGGGAACATCGGTGCTCCGCAAACATTCACTCTTTCAGCTGTTTTTAATGTCGCAGGTTTATTATCGGATATCAAACTGGCGGACATGAACGGTGACAATCATCTGGATGTCATCAGTGTAGGGAGTAGTGGAGTTGGTATCTCACTCAACAATCCGGGTTCACTGGGAACATTTGCTAACGGAATTTTATATTCCTCCGGAGTCGAACCGTATTCTCTAACGGTCTGTGACATTGATAATGACAATGATATAGATGTTATTAACACAAACAAAACTTCCAATACGATTTCCGTATTGAAAAATAACGGCTCAGGGGTTTTAGCCGCTGCGATTTCGTATACAACGGGTTTAGGTCCGGAAGGAATTGATAACTACGACATTAACGGAGACGGATTCAAGGACATTATTGTTTTGAACGGAGGATCGTCTACCATGTCTATATTTTATGGCGGATCGGGAGGTACATTGACTTTGAATCAAACGGCACAATGTCCGGGATCTCCGCGCTGTCTTACTTTAGGAAATTTCAATGCAGATACCAAAATTGACATTGTTACCGGTCAGCAAACGGGTCTTTATGTGAACTCTTATTTGGGTAATACAAGTAACAACTATACGCTACCTGATCTCTTTGCTACAACAAACTCTCCCAGAGCCATTCATTCCAATGACTTTAACGGAGACGGGAATAAGGATCTTGTATTTACAAATTCATTAAACAATTCTTTCAGTATTCTGCTTGGTAACGGAAGCGGCGGATTTACAACCGGTGCAACTTTTGCAACGGGGAATAACCCGGCAGCGATCATTTCCGGCGACCTCAACAACGATGGAAAAATGGATGTTGTAACAGCGGATAGTGCTTCCAATCAGGTTTCTGTTTTTTATGGAAACGGATCCGGAGGTTTTACTGCCGGAGTTGCTTATCCTGCCGGAACAGGCCCGGTTGCTGTTCAACTCGGACTTTTGAATGGTGATGCTTTCCTGGATATTGCAGTTGCAAATCAAAGTACAAATAACGTTTCTACCTTGTTTTCAAGCAGCGGATCAAGTTTCGGAGCTGCAGTATCTATAGCAGTCGGAACTCAACCGATCGGGCTTTCCATTTTTGACCGGGATGCAGACGGAGATAAAGATATCGTATGTGCGAATAAAGGCTCCAATAATATCAGCCGATTAACGAACGATGGTTCGGGAGGTTTCACTTCTTCAGGCGTTACAGCTACAACCACAGGACCTGTTGCTATTGATGCAGGCGATTTTGATGGTGACGGAGACATTGATGTTGTTGTATTAGGCGCAGGTGGAATCGGAAGATTATATAACGCCAGCGGTACATTAATAAACACTACTTATGCGATTCCTTTACCTACTCCATCCGGACCGCAGGACATTAAACTGATTGATGCAAATAGTGATGGAAAATTAGATGTTGTAGTTCTTTACAATGAGGCTGGAACAACCAGTGGAAATTCAATTTTGCTAATGGGAAATACTTCCATTAATGCAGCTTTCAACTACAGCTCTTATCCTGCAAGTATCAAACGCTTTACTACTGAAATCACACCAAGAGCACTTGCAGTAGGAGATTTCAATAATGATACAAGAAATGACTTAGCTGTT
>NZ_JASLCN010000484.1 GCF_030151805.1 Fluviicola sp. | reverse complement strand
CTTTTGACGTGTTGAAAATGCTCCTTTAAACTTGTTTGGTTCATCTTTTCATTGTTTTTAATCGGTTCTTCTCAAGACGAGGTAATACAATTGACGCGGAAACAAGCCGGCATAGCGGATCATGAAGCGAATTTTCTGTTGCCGGGAATTCAGATTTTCAAATGCATGCGAAATCCAGCGTGCCCCCACTACTCCCATCAGCAATTTGTCGTAACGGTCACGGCTGTTTTTGTAGCGAACCAAAACCGGTGGAAGTGTCAATTCCTTGTAGCTGTGATATTTTTTCCGGGATAAACTTCCGTCCACTTCCCGAACACGCAACAGATTCCCCATCAGCATTCCAACTTTCGGATTCTGACCGCTCAATACCACTTTCAGAACTCTGTACCAAAAATCAATTCCTTCATAGAAGCGTGCCGTTTCGTCGAAGTGAACGGTTTCCATCCACTTTCGTCTGGCAATGACATTGCTTCCTACACCCATTACAAAATGGCGGGAAGTAACGGTTTTCAACGGATGTTTCATGAGATAAGCATCCGTTTCCACTTCCTGCAAACCGGGCACTATTTTCGGGAAATCCGGGTAACGAATCCCTCCTGGAAACAATTGAATTCCGAGTACCACAAAATCCATTTCCTGTGTTTCCATCAATTGCGTTGCTTTTTGAATCAGTTCCGGGGCATACAGATCATCCGCATCAATAAAACTGATGATCTCTCCGCTTGTTTTGGCGAAACCAAGGTTGCGGGCAACACTCACTCCACGGTTTTCTTCCAATGCCACTATTTCGATGCGCACAGATTTAAACCGTTCAGGAACATCTTGCAAAAAACGGGTTGCCAGTTCCAGGCTTCCATCCGTACTTTTGTCATCCACAAGAATCAACTCGAAAGGTAACACCGTTTGATCAACAATGGATTGCAAAGTATCACACACGTAAGGCGCTTTGTTATGCAGGGGAATGACAATGGAAAATCTCATGCTATCCGTTTTTTTCAATTGCACAAGGCAGAAATACTCCGCGTCCTTCGTGCATATTGATCACTTTTTCAGTCGAGCCGCGAAAGATTCCCGGACCATAACACCGCGCATCTTTGCACAAAAGCAATCCTACCACATTGATTTGTTCCTTTTTACCGTCATAGAAAAAATCAAAAAATTGCTGGTCGATATATTCCTGCACCATGTAGCGCTGCCATTCCCGGGCAACAACCCGGTTCCATTCTTCCGGTTTGCATTCATTTTTGACGTACATCCCGATTCCTCTTCCGCCGCTGTTGTTTTTCAGGACCCAATTCTCAGTCGAATCCGTAATTGCTTTCCGTTTTTCTTCCGTATCCACAATGAATGATTGAATCAAAAACGGTTTTAAAAACACATAATCCGATTCCGAAAGGTAATCCCGCATGATTTCTTCGTTGCACAACACGGCCAAAACCCGCTTGTCGTGAATCAGGATCAGGGAACGAACATCATTGGTGCATTTCCCCGATGCAACCAAGGCTTTTAGTACTGAAGGATCAATTCGTTTCAATTCTTCACGATCCATTTCGAGAATAAATTGTTGAGCAGGACGCTCTCCGACAAACAAACGGTTTTCTTTCACCTGCAAATCACCGGAAGTAATGGACTCTGCCAAAATATTCCGCTCTTTCAATTCACGAAACAAGTAGTTGACTTCCGTTCCCTTTTCCTGGTCGTGAATCCAAAACAAGGGTTCCGATGAGTTCAAAGTTTGCACATAATCATCCGGAAAATCGTTCAAGCCGGCTACCGGAAACCAATTGGCGTCCACTTCCGGAATCAATTTTGCAACAATGTCATTCAGGTAATAACTAAACATCCAGCCATTAAACGGATAGCGGCAACCGATTTCACAGATCTTCTTTTGTCCGTTCTGATCTATGACAAAATCGGGACGATACATTCCAACCTGGTACGGATACGGATGTGCCATTTTTAAAATCGCTTCCAGTTCCGCGTCCAGTTGGTAAATCTTCCGGATACGCTCATCCGAAAAATAATGCTGAACAATCCGAAGAAATGCCCGGTTCAAGATTTCAGACAAACGCTGAAATTCACTCAAATCACTTTCCTTGATCAAAACAGGCAAATTGGAAACGCTGTAGGGCAATTCTCCCAATAATTGCTGCAGTTGAGCATTTATCTGAGCCTGATTCATTCCTTTCATGGAAAGCTCCAAATTCTGCTGTCGCAATTCGGTTTGTTCCGTTTGGCTCATCATTGCAGCATTGCTCCTGATTGTACCAATTGATGGTTCAGAGTGCTCATTACATCTGCTTTTAAAGTCAGATAAGTGGTAATGATTTCCTCCAGATTATAGTCTTCAAGTGATAAGCCAGTTGCTTTCGCAAAGGAGTAAACCGCATCTACCGCATGGAAGAAGTGATTTTTCTCAGTTGGTCCGCAATGCACGGCAATCCACGCCAGGGAAAGATGAATATCCTGTTCCGACAAATCACTGTTTGTTTTCAACCAGTTTTCAAAAAGCGGTAAGATAAATTCCACTTCTCCGTGTGTGTAAATCTCATGCACCAAAGTGGTCAGCAAACCAATCATGATGTCTTTATTGCGCAAGGAATTCTTGTCTTTCCATGCTTTGAAATCTTTTGCTTCCGGGCACAAATAACGATGTGACAACCAACTGTCGTCTCCGCTGATATTCGTCGCCATGCGGTAAAACAAAACGGAATGTAAAATCTGACCGACAACCGCCAAATCTTCATCCACAATCCGATTCAGGCTCGCAACCGATTTGAACAAATCGTGCTCACTCAGCACCGCTTGATTTTCATGCACCATCATCGTGATGCGGTTACTCAATCCGGCAACGGTCACTGCACTGTTGTTCGTCTGACTCCAGCTGTGAAAAAATGATCGCAGCGTTTCAGGATCTTGTTTGGTTGCCGTCAAAGCACGAAACGTCTCTTCGATGATTGAAAACTGTTCTTCCTGCAACGGAAAATATGCTAAAAGTTGTTGTTTGATGTGTGATTCTTTCATATCAGAGATCACTGGCATCACAATGGCGCTTAGTTTATTCATAAATAGCGGTTTAAGTAAATAGTATAACATCTGAGTTCTGAGCCAACACCAGAAAATAAATAATCATTGGGACTATCCGAACGAATCAACTTATTTCAGCACAGTGGAGGTTATCGAAAAGAACTCTTGAAGCAAAAATAGAGCAATTCTGATAGCATACAATACCGCGAAATAAAACTTCGCCCAGTATTACTGCGCCTTTCAGAAGGAATTTGAAACAATCTTCAAGCTGTTTGACAAAAAAGAATTACTTTTGCAACAATGATGCATTTAGAAGAGCAAAAGGAGTGGTTTTCGACCTGGTTTAATTCACCTTATTATCACATGCTGTATGATGAGAGAAACGACCAGGAGGCAAATGAGTTTCTGAGTAACCTGGTTTCTGCGTTGGAACCTGAGCAAGGAGCCAGCGTTCTGGACCTGGCTTGCGGAGCTGGAAGACATTCGAGAGCTTTGGCAACTCACGGCTTAAAAGTTTCAGGTTGTGATCTTTCGCCGAACAGTATTGAAGAAGCGAAAAGAAATTCGGATCCGGAACTGACGTTCTTTGTGCACGACATGCGCGAACCGCTTCAGGAGAACTATCAATATGTATTCAATTTGTTTACCAGTTTCGGATATTTCGACGACACACGCCAAAATGCCTTGGTTCTGAAAAGCGTTCACGATGCTTTGACTGATCCTGCGATCCTGGTAATCGATTTCATGAATACACACAAAGTAATCCGCGATCTGCGCTTCCGCCAGGAGATCAACAAACACAACATTCTCTTTCACATCAAAAAAGAAGTAACCAATGGCCGGATTGTGAAAACCATTGCATTTGAAGACCAGGGAACTTCTTATTTCTTCCAGGAAAAAGTGCAGGCGCTTTACCTGTCTGATTTTGAAGAATTATTAGCCGA
Organism: Fluviicola sp.; assembly: GCF_030151805.1. GTDB lineage: Bacteria > Bacteroidota > Bacteroidia > Flavobacteriales_D > Crocinitomicaceae > Fluviicola. The sequence continues at coordinate 14,842 of NZ_JASLCN010000484.1, read as the reverse complement.
AGCAAATTTCGACATCATTCGTCTTGCCGGAAACTATCAATTGGATGCATTCAACAGCGAAACATCTGACCGTCTGATCCTTATTTGTAAAAAGAAATGAGTGAATTAATCGTAACTATCTTCTTTCTGTTGCTATCCGTGGTTTTGGGTGGCGTATTGGTAGTTTTTCTTGAAAAGAAGAATCAGGCAACTTTTATTAAATTATCGCTTGCTTTCAGTGGTGGATTCCTGCTTGCAATTGCATTTATCCATTTCCTTCCGGAGTTGTATGCCGATCAGCACACTTCGATTGGTGTTTGGGTACTTGTCGGGTTCCTGGTTCAGCTTTTTCTCGAATATTTTTCGGGCGGAATCGAACACGGGCACATCCATGCGCATGCAAACAAAAAGATTCCTTACGGCTTATTGATTTCATTGAGTATTCATTCCTTTATTGAAGGAATTCCCCTGGCAAATCAGCAAGTGGATGTACACAATCACGAACACCTGATCGGTCATCATCACAATTCCTTGTTACTCGGAATTATCCTGCACCAATTACCGGTTGCCATTGCTTTGATGACGCTTTTGAGACAATCGCTGATCAAATCATCTACTTCGTGGATTCTGTTGATCGTTTTTGGAATGATGACTCCACTCGGACTGATCTTCGGTTCTGTGATCCCGATGGATTCCAGCGTTCCGTTTATGGACATTTTACTGGCAATTGTTGTGGGAATGTTTCTGCATATTTCAACGACCATTATTTTTGAAACGAATGAAAATCACCGCTTCAATCTCGCAAAACTGACTGCCATTTTATTGGGAGTGGGTTTAAGTGTTAGTTTGATCTAGGTTAGAAGGTTCAAAGGGGTTCAAAAGTTGAAAGAGTTCAATTGAGAATGGATCTGTGAAAATTCAAAATCGAGAAGTTGTTTAATAAAATTAATTTGAACATTTGAACATTTGAACATTTGAACATTTGAACATTTGAACATTTGAACAAAAAATCCTGAGCTTGTCGAAGGATGAACATTTGAAAACATTTAATGCTTAATTTTACCTGAAAAATCAACTCATGAAGATAATCTTTTCCATTTTACTGATTGTTTGCGCAGCTACGCTTTTTACCTTCAATTCGTTAGAATCAACTCTTTTAGAAAGCGGATTTTCATGGACGATGTCGAAAATGCTTCCTTACCTGATTCTTGGTTTCGGAGGAATTCTCCTGGCATATGCTTTTGCAAAAGGATTTAAGATCAAATCGAAAATCGTGAAGGTTGTTGTTGTATTGGTATTATTGGCATCGCCGTTTGCTCTTGGTTTTGCATTTCACCCGATTTACCAGGGAGATTTCAGTTCTGAAGGTGCTGACCTTGCCAAAGAAAAAATAATCGTGAAAACCGATCCGAAATACGATTTATTGGTTATTACCATTCCGGGATGTCCGTTTTGCTTGCAATCCATCGAGCATTTGAAACTTATCAAGAAACACAGCCCGGATCTGAAGATTCTTTTTTCGGTTTGTTCTCCGAATAAAAAAGACCTGGACTTGTATCGCGGATTAATTGCCGATGATTTTGACATTGCTTTGGCGAAAGATATTGATGCTTCTGTTGATTTGGCAGAAGGACATTTCCCGACTTTCGTTCAGTTGAAAAAAGGTATTCCGGCTTACAAATGGTCGAATGATCAATTCGGTGTTGGAGCAATCGACAAACTGCTTGGAGAACTGAAGTAATCTCCCGAAGATGAAAACGCTGTTCGTATTTACCACTTTATTTTTTGCTTCTTGTTTCGGATATGCACAAACCTGTGTAGTAAAAATCGGTAATACTGATTTTTTAGACTCAAACTTCCGGGAGGAACTCAATACCTTTTTGTCGCTGGAATTTTCCATTAATGGCATTCCTGTTAAACCAAAAGACAGCATTGAAAAAATCATCCCGGTTAACCGGAACGGTTTTGACTCAATCCGGTATTCGTATACCTGGAATAATCAACGGATTGAAAAATTCAGTCTTTGTAAATTCAAACCGAATGAAACCTATACGATTTCGCCGTGTACCTGTTGCGGAATTTTTTTAATGACGCCAAAAAGTAATGCGGAAAGAGGATTTGTGAAGTTTGTCAACCGTTCAAAAAAGTTGTACCTGGGAAGTGCTTCGGAATTTGATTTTGATTCCATTCCACCGAAATCCAGTACCGGCTTCCTGTTCTCCGCCATTTCAATGAATTGCGGGTTCAGACCTTCGCAAATCACGGTTGTTGATCCGGAATACCTCGATTCCCCGTTGGGGGATGAAAAACCTTCCAAATTATTAGACGCAAAAGAACTAAACGTAAAACGCATGGAACTCGCCCGGTGCGATGTTTCGTTTTTGTTCCTGCATGGAGAAAAGTTGGTTGTTACGTTCGGAAAAAATGGCTCTCAATTCAAATTGGAACTGGAATAAGATTCATTTTAACAAAATGACCTTTCTGCATAAAACGTCTCATATAGCATATTAAATCCTAATTTCATCCAACGATTGAATTGAATTTTCCAGTATGTTTTTTATCGTAGGTTTCAGCATTGCTTGTTTTCTTTTACTCCTTTTCCTCTTCAAAAAGGGGAAAGAGTTGCCTGATTACATCCTGGCTTCCTGGCTGGCTCTGATTGCGCTGCATTTATCGCTGCATTATCTTCATTATCGGGGAATCGACCTGGAATATCCATCCTTGCTTGGGATCATTCTTCCTTTGCCGATCTTGCATGTTGTCTTTCTTTATTTTTATACGATTGCACTCACTGAAAACCGGCTTCCACATTGGCCAATGGTTCTGGTTCACCTCATCCCGTTCCTCGTCCTGGTTTTAGCAGCCATTCCTTTTTATCAGTTATCCGGAGCGGAAAAGATACGTGTTTTTCAAAACGGAGGAAAAGGTTTCGAATGGTATTCCATTCTTCAATTATCATTGATTCTTCTAACCGGGTTCTTTTACTCGGCAGCCACTCTTTTAAAAATCCGGAAACACCGGAAATCGATCCAGGATTATTTATCCAATACGGATAAGCGCATGCTTCGCTGGCTGGAATACTTAAGCATCGGGCTTGGAATGATCTGGTTGCTGGTGCTGTTTTTTGAAGACAACATTATTTTCGGGGGTGTTACCGTGTTTGTTTTGTTCATCGGTTTCTTCGGAATCAACCAGGTTTCTATCTTCCTTCCGGCTGCGGACAGAAATGAATCGACAATTCCCGTAACTCATCCGGAAACTCTTTCCGATCCGGAAGAAAAAAAGGAGAAATATGCCAAATCCGGGCTCGATCAAACACAGGTTTCCACCATCATGAAGCAACTGGAACAATTCATGACCGATGAAAAACCGTTCAAGGAAAGCGAATTGACACTAAATGAACTGGCAAAAAGAATGAATCTGAATCCGAATCAGCTTTCGCAAGTCATCAATTCCGAAACCGGGAAAACATTCTATCATTACATCAACACCTACCGGATCAATGAATTTCTGTATTTGTTGTCGCTCCCTGAAAACAAGAAATTCACTTTCCTGGCACTCGCTTATGATTGCGGATTCAATTCCAAAACGACCTTCAACAAGTATTTTAAACTGCATACCGGTAAAACTCCATCGGAATATTCTTCACCGGTTTGATTTAAACAATAGAAACACAGAATTCTATATTTCAATCGTTTAACCGTTCGCGCACGCCTTTTTCTTGCACTTCCCTATAAGGACGAACGTCCGTTTCCTGTTCTTGCGATTGCTTTGCATCAAAAAAAATATGAACAGAATTATTCTCATTGCCGTCCTCAGCTTGTTTTGGATTTCTTCCTGCAAAAAAGTTGATGTATCGAAACCCGGAGCACTCGTTCCTCTAACTGTTGACCAGGATGCTTCGCTTCCTTCGCTCTTTGTCAACGGAACCTTCCTTCACGCAGAAGCACATGGAAATCCTTCGGATCCCTTATTGATTTTGGTACACGGTGGTCCGGGCGGAGATTACCGCTCTTTACTGAATGCCAAAGAATTGGTCAACGACGGGTTTTATGTCATTTTCTATGATCAGCGCGGAGCCGGTCTTTCCAAACGGGAAGATAAAAGTCAGTACGAAAACAAAGATGCCGTGCAGCTTTATATTGACGATCTGAACGCATTGATTGATCATTTTCAGCAGAATTCTTCGCAGAAAGTTTTCCTGATGGGACATTCCTGGGGAGCAATGCTGGCAACGGCTTACGTGAATCAGCACCCGGAAAGAATCAGCGGAGTGGTTCTTGCGGAACCGGGAGGTTTCACCTGGACTCAAACCAATGATTATTTGAGCCGCTCCAACAAGATCAAATTCTTCTCAGAAGCATTGAACGATGCTGTATTTCCGGAACAAATAATTGCAGGCCGGAATGAACAGGAGGTTTTAGATTACAAAGCGAGCTTTTTCTCCTCTTTTGAAAATGCTCCCGGAAATACGATCGGAAACCCGGGGTCCTATCCTTTCTGGAGAAACGGAGCGGTTGTTTTTGAAAAGCTGATCGAAAATGCGGAGAAATACAATTTCGATTTCACCACCAATCTTCATTCCTTTCCCACAAAAGTACTTTTTCTGTACAGTGAACGAAACAAGGCTTACGGTCCGGAATGGGCTGCTACCGTTTCTGCTCCATATCCCAACAAACAACTGGAAATGGTTACAGGCTGCGGACATGAAATGCTCTATTTCGGCTGGACCGATCTTTATCCCAAAGCAGCTACTTACTTAAACGCATTGAAATGAAAGCAGGCATCTTTTTTCTTTTTTCGCTTTGTATGATCACGAAAACTTCTGCGCAGGAAATCAACTGGCGCTCTTTGAACGAACAGTCAAACCAATTGGTTTCAGCGCATTTCGGGGCAGATTTTAGTTCGTATTACGGGCTTTCTTACGGATATTCCATTAAAAACAAGTACAAACCCATTTTTATAGGCACAGAACTCACGGCTCCTTTCGGTAAAGTGATTCCCGATGATTGGCGCTGGAACTTAAATCTCCAAACCGAAATCTGGCACAACGATCATTTCTCTCTCGGATCCAAACTTTCATTTCTCACGCGCAGGTATTCTTCTCCGATGGCGATACTTTACAATACTGCGTCGGCTTTGTCTATCAATTTCGGTTATGTGAGACCCAAAGCAGGAGTTGTACTCGTTGCTGCTTACGACAAGACATTTGCTACTCACATCCGGCACAAGCTCCTGAAGGAATACTATCCTCAAATCCGGGATGGTTGGTACGGAGCTTCCGGAGGAACGTTTAAATTCGGGATTCGCGGTCATTGGACCTATAAATCGTGGAACACTTTCTTGACCGTTGGGAAAGCGTATGCGCAGAATTTCAAGGACAATCCGACCTTTCCGTTTTTCGCGGAATTGTCGATTCAGAAGAGATTCGGGAAATAATCAACTAAAAGTAAGGGATGCAATGCATTGTGTCCCTTCCCTATTTCTTTTATTTTATACTGAACACCTTATCACCACTGGGCTAATAGACACAACTTGTCACGCCACTGCGGGATATCTATTTGTATTTTTTTAGAGAAAATGAATCAGTTATCTAACGGAATTTAACTAAATCAGGAAAGCTTCTGGCGCACCAAATCTTCCAAACAATCCACAAATCGCGGATGATCATTCGAACTTGGAACCAACTGCACTTTTTCACCGCCATGTTCTTCAAAGATTTCCTGGTATTCTCCACCGATCTCGATCAGTGTTTCCAGACAATCCGCCACGAATGCCGGACTAAAAGCCAACACGCGCTTCTTCCCTTCTTTCCCCCATTGTTCGATTACTTTGTCGGAAAAAGGTTGAATCCACTTTTCATCCAGGCGCGATTGGAAGCTTACCGTATATTGATCTTCCATCAACCCTAATTTAGCAGCGATCAAACGGGTTGTTTCGTAGCTTGTTGCTTTGTAACAGAATTTGTTCTCTTCCGTGATTTCCTTTTCACAATCGTGATCCGAACACAATCCTTTCTCGTACACTTTATCGACCTGTCTTTCCGGCAAACCGTGGTATGAGAACATGATCTTGTCGTAAGACGACATATCAAATTCCTTCGCTCTTTCCACAATGGAATCAATATAGCCCTCGTGATTGTAGAACTGTGAAATGATCTTGATTTCCGGAATCACCCACCATTTTCTGATGATTTCCATTGCCTTATCAACTGCAGAACCTGTTGAAGCGCTTGCATATTGCGGGAATAAGGGCAAAATGATGATCTGGTCGTAATTTGCTGTGCGCATACGCTCCAAAACAGAATCCATGGAAGGATTTTGATAACGCATGGCCATTTCAATAGTGATATCTTCCGATTCAAATCTCTTTTGAAGCAAGGATTTTACGGATTCCGTGTACGTCAAAAGCGGCGATTTTCCGTTTCCAAGCTCCCAAAGCTGTTTGTAAATCTTAGCAGATTTCGGGGTTCTGAAGGGAACAATAATTCCACGAACCAGGAGCAAACGGGAAAAGAATGGAATATCGATGACTCTCGGGTCCATCAGAAATTCTTTCAAATAACGTCGAACATCCCTGTTTTCGGGACTATCGGGAGTTCCCAACTGAATCAATAACACACCTGTTTTCTTACTCATCACTCTGGTTTAAAAGCATTGCAACGCTTATGCCGTAAGCGCAGGCACAAAAGTACACAAAAGCGAACGAATGAAAACTGATGCATGTCATTCTTTGACAAGATAATTTAGAATCTCCTCCCCCTCAATCCCACTCCAAAGGAGGAAGTTTTAAATCCTCTTTAAAGGGAAATTATTTCCAATTAAAAGCAGATCTTCAATCCTGAAAAGGATCTGGAATGGCAACTATTTTCTTAAAAAAAAGAACCAAATCAAAAGTCCTGAAAACAAATAATAGAGTATGAAGTAAAATAATCCTTGTCTAAATATAAAACCCTGCTCTTTATTAAAAGCAAGAACAACATATTTGTATTTCCGTTTAAAAGATGTATCTAATTTGATCAGTCTTCTTCTGAAGAGTTCAACATGAGCAAATATGAATAGTATAAACACAAGCAAAATAGCCGGAGCTTCGCGTATCCACTCTTTCAACAAAAATAAAATCACCACGTGAATTGGGAGAAGGAGTGATGACAGATACCTAAAGTTTCGATTCAACACCGGCACTTGATTACAACTATTAATCAGTAATAGTTTATCCTTAAAACCAAACTCTTTAAACTGTTCATAGCAATCAAAGGATTCCTTCATGCTCTAAAGTTATTCAAATTCATTTTTTAGAGAAGAGACAAGTGGAAAAAGAAAAAGGGTGTTCATCAGCAGACAAACACCCTTTCTTTCTGATAATTTATTCTTAAATATGTAATGCTCTGTTATCCGTTGCAGCCAATGCCGCTTCTTTGATTGCTTCAGAGAAGGTTGGATGCGCATGGCAAACACGTGAGATATCTTCTGCAGATGCACGGAATTCCATTGCAGTAACTGCTTCCATAATCATATCCGCAGCACGTGCAGCAATCATATGAACTCCCAAAACCTCATCCGTTTTTGCATCAGCCAATACTTTTACAAATCCGGCAACATCCATCGAAGCTCTTGCTCTTCCCAATGCTTTCATCGGGAAAGAACCTGCTTTGTATTCTACTCCTGCAGCTTTCAATTCTTCTTCTGTTTTTCCAACGGAAGCAATCTCAGGCCAGGTGTACACCACTCCCGGAATCAGGTTGTAATTGATATGCGGTTTTTGTCCTGCCAATTGCTCAGCAACAAGAACCCCTTCTTCTTCCGCTTTGTGTGCCAACATTGCTCCGCGAATCACATCCCCGATTGCGTAAATGTTCGAAACTGCTGTTTGCAAATGATCGTTTACATCAATCTGACCGCGGTTATTTACCGCAAGGCCTGCATTTTCCAAACCTAATCCGTCCGTATATGGTTTACGACCAACTGCTACCAAACAGTAATCAGCTTCCAATGTAATTTCTTCGTTCTTTTTGTTCAAAGCCGTCAATTTCACTCCTTTTCCAGTGTTTTCAACTTTCTGAACTTTATGCTCCAAATGGAATTTGAATCCTTCTTTTTTCAGGATTTTTGTCAATTCTTTTCCTAAGGAAAGATCCATCGTCGGAAGGATATTCGGTGCAAACTCAACCACTTCCACCTCAGAACCCAAACGCGCATAAACAGATCCTAATTCCAATCCGATTACTCCACCTCCGATAACGATCATTCTTTTCGGAATTTCCGTCATTTTCAACGCTTCTGTTGAAGTAATGATGCGTTTTTTATCCGGTTCCATTCCCGGGAAGAAGTTCGGTTTTGAACCTGTAGCAATAATCGTATTCTTAGCCGTGATGGTTGTTTTGTTTCCGTCACCGTCCGTAATCGCAATCGTTGTTTTATCTACAAATGATCCTACTCCCTGGTAAACAGTCACCTTGTTTTTATCCATCAGGAATTTCACGCCGTTACATGTTTGAGTAACTACATCATCCTTACGGAGAATCATCTGTGCGATATCTGCCTCTACGTTATCTACTTTAATTCCGTGAGTTGCGAAATTGTGTTTTGCATTGAAAAAGTGCTCGGATGAATCCAACAATGCTTTTGAAGGAATACACCCCACGTTCAAACAGGTTCCTCCCAGTGTCGGATATTTTTCGATCAAAGCAGTATTCAATCCTAATTGTGCACAGCGAAGAGCGGCCACATATCCACCTGGACCAGAACCGATTATCGCAACATCAAACGTACTCATAGTTTCAATTTCTAAAATATGTGTTAAAGGTACATATTAATTGAAAATGGAGAATTGAAAAGGGAAAAGAATGTCTCCTGAATTGCTAAAATTCTATAACGGGAAATTTCAAAGCGAAAGTGAAAGTAAGATCGTTTTTCAATTACCTTTGATCATGAATCAATCATTCTAAAACGGACTCCGGATGAATTTGTCAGGCAGAATAAAAAAACTTCGCGCAATCCTCATTCCACTTGCAGTTATTTTCCTGATTGATTTGTTTAGCGTCCGTACTGTTTATCAGAACTGCACCTGTCCGGAACTTTTCCTGATAGACCCTGTTGAAACCCTTCTGTTGAAATGGAAATACCGCAATGAAGCCGCTGTAAGAACCAATGAAATTTATTCTGAGAAAGACCTTTCTCCGGATGGTCCGAGGCCAGCGTTCATCACGATGACGTATTTCGGATATTATCTTGACCCCAAATGTGAAGATGTGGACTGCAAGATTCAATACCCACAGTTCCGCATTTTATTTTCAATTCCGACTGTCGGTCTTTTTATACTAGAAGTTGTTCTATTTTTTTCGCTCTTCTTTTTCCGGAAGAACCGAAGTTAAATTTACAAATCAAAAATATGCTTCTCAGCATGGTAGGAAGAACGCACCAAAGGACCGCTTTCCACGAAACGAAAGCCCATTTCCAAACCTAGTTTTTCGTATTTCTGAAAACGTTCCGGTTCTACAAATTCCACAATCGGAAGGTGTTTTGGAGTGGGTTGCAGGTATTGTCCCAACGTCAGGATATCTACTCCGACAGCTCTCAAATCTTCCATCGTTTCGATCACTTCTTCGTCTGTTTCTCCCAAACCAAGCATCACTCCGGATTTGGTTCTCATTCCTCCTTTTTTCAGGCGGAATAACACTTCCAAACTTCTGTCGTATTTTGCCTGAATGCGCACTTGTTTGGTCAAACGACGCACTGTTTCCAGGTTATGTGAAACGATTTCAGGTGCTACATCAATAATTTGCTGCAGGTTTTCCCATTTTCCGGCGAAATCGGGAATGAGTGTTTCCATGGTTGTTCCCGGACTTTGGTGACGCACGGCACGCACGGTCTGAACCCAGATTCCTGCTCCGCCATCTTTCAGATCATCGCGATCCACTGAAGTAATTACGGCGTGTTTGATTCCCATCGTTTTGATGGAATGTGCCACTTTTCCCGGTTCAAATTCGTCGATTGCATCCGGTTTACCGGTTTGAACAGCACAGAAACCGCATGAACGTGTACAGATATTTCCAAGGATCATGAATGTGGCAGTTCCTTCTCCCCAACATTCTCCCATATTCGGACAACTTCCGCTTTCACAAATTGTGTGAAGCTTGTGTTCGTCCACCAGCGCACGTACTTTTTTATAATTCTCCCCGATCGGAAGCTTTACACGCAACCAATTGGGCTTTTTAATACGAACTTTGTTTTCTGCTGTTGTTATTTCCTCTGACATAGTCGTGCCTTTCCGCTATTCAAAAATAGATTCTCCAAGTCGATCAAAATTCTGTAACTTTGAGCTCGCTAATTTTGATTTTACAAAAGTACAAAGAAGCATTCAATTTAATTGAAAAGTGAGAATTGAAAAGTGAAAAGTTTGACTGGTTTAACAATTTTGAACATTTGAACTCTTTCAGCCTTTAAACAGATATAAAGTATGGCAACATCAACAGTAAAATATTTGGGAGATCTGAGAACGGAATGTACTCATCTTCAATCCGGAACGGTTATTTACACGGACGCTCCGACAGACAATCACGGGAAAGGTGAAAAATTCTCTCCTACGGATTTGGTTGCAACGGCTTACGCTTCCTGTATGATCAGCCTGATCGGGATTTACTGTAATGAACACGGTCACCGCTATGAAAACGGTTCGGCTACCGTTACTAAAGTCATGGCTGCCAATCCGAGAAGAATTGGAAAACTGGTTATTGATATTGATATCCGAAACAATGGCTGGGACGAACAAACGATCGAAAAAGTGAAACGTGTGGCTTTGACTTGTCCGGTTGCAAAATCAGTTAGCGAAGATATCGAACTTGAAATTACATTCCATGTATAATAAGAAAAACGACCGCAACGACAGAGGCGGATTCAACAAAGAAAACCGCGGTTTTGAACGCAAACCGAAGGAAGATCCTTCCGACATTATCTACGGAATCCGTGTAGTGATCGAAGCAATCAAAAACGAAGTGGAAATCAATAAAATCCTCATCCAAAAAGGAATTGACAAGGATTTGTTTGAAGAACTGAGAACCGTTCTTACCGGAAAGGATTACCAATTGCAATTCGTTCCGATTGAGAAACTGAATAAACTAACGGCAAACAATCACCAGGGAGTGATCGCATTTACTTCGCCTGTAGAATACAAAAACATCGAAGAATTGTGTGATCAATGGCTTTCCGAAGGGAAAGAACCGTGTATTTTGGTTTTGGACCGCATTACAGACGTTCGAAATTTCGGAGGCATTGCGCGTACGGCAGCTTGTATGGGCGTTGATGCTATTCTGGTTCCCTCCAAAGGAAGTGCATTGGTTTCTGCTGACGCCATCAAAACTTCTGCCGGAGCGTTGCACAGCATCCCGGTTTGTAAAACGGATTTATTGAAAAACAGCTTGTTCTATTTGCAGCAAAGCGGGTTTCAAATCGTTTCGTGTACGGAAAAATCGAAAGTTTCGGTTGAAAACTATTCGTTTTTTGGTCCGACAGCAATTATTTTAGGATCTGAAGAAGACGGTATTTCGCACGACTTATTGAAAATGTCGGATGCGCGCTTGAGCATCCCGATGGCAGGAGATATTTCATCGTTAAATGTTGGAGTAGCAACCGGAATGATTTTATACGAACGATTGAGACAAGTGAAGGCAACTGCTCAATAATTTTTATTTTAGCCCCGATTTTAAACTATTTACTTCATGAAAACCATCGAAAATCTAAAGGTTGAAAAGACGACCTACAAAAAGGAAAAGGACGAAAACGGAAATACAATCGAGGTTCCGGTAACTAAAATTGTTGCTCGAAGACCAGTTGAAGTGGAAAAAGGACCGCGTTTCGGTTACTACATCATTGATCTTATTTTTGTTTACATCCTGGCTTTTATCATCGGAATTATTTCTGCTTTTGCAGGAGTAATCGAAGTTTGGGACGACCCGCTTCTTTCCCGTTTATTCGGAATTCTGATCTATGTAAGTTATTATTTTATCCTCGAAGTTACAACAGGAAGTACGCTTGGAAAAATGATCCTGGGTTATACGGTTATTGACCAGTACGCTGAAAAGCCGAAGGCTATAACTTGCCTGGGCCGAAATTTTGCACGTGCAGTTCCTTTTGAAGCTTTTTCCTGCCTTGGAGAACGCGGATGGCACGATGCATGGTCAAACACGTACGTGGTAAAGAATTCGGAGAAAAGAGAACTTCAAAAATTGCTTGGAACGTATTCCGGTAAAGAAGATATTCTGGACTAAACTCTTTCGATCTTAATGACATTGGAACTTTAAGATATCTCTTGTTGAGAATTTAGGTGATTTCCAAAAAAGCACGCAGATCATACAGATTTACGCAGGTTTTTTTACCCCCTATATTTTCGTACAGAACCTTAAAATATTAAGACTCAAAAACAGCAAAAAGCCTTCTGAAATTCAGAAGGCTTTTTCTTAAAACACTAATTCCTAATGTCCTAAAATCCTATCTACAAATTTGCTCCCCCGGAAACTTCGATGCGCTGACCGTTGATCCATCGGGATTCATCCGTACAAAGGAAAGCAACCACATCACCGATATCATCCGGTAAGCCCGCTCTTCCCAAAGCAGTTGTATTGGCAACTAGTTGATTGTACTGTTCATTATCTCTTACTGCTCCGCCTCCGAAATCTGTTTCAATTGCCCCGGGTGCAACACAATTCACACGGATTTGGCGCGAACCCAATTCTTTCGCCAAATATCTCGACAATTGTTCCACCGCAGCTTTCAATGATCCGTAAACAGAATATCCCGGTGCTGTAAAACGTGCCAAACCACTTGAAATATTGACAATTCCTCCGCCATCATTCAGATTCGGCAAAAGCAACTGCGTTAAGAAATAAGGTGCTTTTAAATGAATATCTGTCAAGGTGTCGAAAACCGATAGTTCTGTTGCTCCAAGCGGAGTGTGCAGACCGATTCCTGCATTGTTGATCAGGAAATCAATTTTTTCCGTGTTGAATTTCGTTTTGATTGCGCTTTTCAATTCATTGACGAATACTTCAAAAGTATCCGCTTTGGTCACATCCAATGGAAGTGCCAATGCCTCTGCTCCTTTCGATTCAACTTCTGCAACTACTTTGTCAGCTTCCGTTTTATTTGTGTGATACGTGATCACCACGTTGATTCCTTTGTCTGCCAATTTGTTTGCCATACTTCTTCCCAAACCACGGCTTCCTCCTGTAATCAATGCTAATTTGTTTGTTTTCATGTGATTTAATTTGATGAAACAAAGGTAGCACACAAATTCACCGGCCGTTTGCAAAGAGCAATCCAACAATTGCAAAATTCAAACATTGAATTAAAAAGGAAACTGCGCTAACGCTTGTTTCTATCAAAGGCCTTTCTTTTTCTCCTTTTCAATTTTTACATCCCCATTTTCAATTATTTAGGATCTGAAAGAATTCGGGGTCAGAGCTGTTTGTTTTTTAAAGAAATTGGAAAAATGCGCCACTTCCTCAAAACCCAGGCAATAGGCAATTTCCGAAACAGTCCAGCTCGTTTGTTTCAACAAGATTTTTGCTTCCTGCGTGATGCGGTTTCCAATGACTTCTGTGGTTGTTCGGCCCGTATTTTCTTTCAGCACTTTATTCAGATGATTGACATGAACCGCTAAACGATCCGCGTAATCTTTCGCCGTTCTCAAACCAATTCGCTGCTGATTGGATTCGATCGGAAACTGCCGTTCCAACAATTCCACAAACAACGAACTCACTCTCTCAGAAGCTGAATGCTTCGGGTACAAAACGGAAGCCGGTTGAAATTTCTGCCCTAAATGAATGATTTCCATGACATAATTCCGGATCAGATCATATTTAAACGCATAATCCGAAGCTAGTTCTTTTTTCATTTTTGAAAAAACCGTCCGGATGTATTGGGATTCATTCTCCGACAATTCAAACACCGGAATATTTCCCGGGCTGAAAATCGGTAATTCGTCCAGTGCAAAACCGGTATTGGATTTGGTGATGAAATCGGAAGTGAACACGCAGAAAACTGCGCCATGATCTTCGTCTTCGGAAAAATAATTATAGGGGACTTTAGGCGTTGCGAAAAGTAATCCGTGCTTTTCAATGTCAATTACTTTGTCTGCATATTCCGCCTTACTACAACCATCAATCAGACTGATTTTGTAATACAAACGCCGGTTATAAGGCATTTTCCCTTTCTGACCTTTCAGTTGCGCGATCAACTCTCTTGTGTCAAACACATTGAAATGCCCCAATTCTTTACTAATCCCTTCCGGAACCAATAAAGATCCGTTTCCGATTGATTGATAAAATTCCTCTAAACTGATAAAATCCATGGTGAATGAATTGCAAAAATCAAATATAGTGAATTAAAAAGAGTCAAGACTGATCCTGACTCTTGTCTCTTGACTCTCATCAATTACCAATCATCAACTCCCGGATATCTCTCACCGGAGCACTTCCATAGCCCAGGAATTTTTCATGAAACGCTTTTAAACCGAATGCTTTCCCTTGTTTCTTCATCAATTCCGAACGCAGGTTACAGATTTCCGTGAAACCCGTAAAATAACTGCACAACTGAACCTGAGTCAAGGTAGCCCTTCTCCATTTTCCTTCTGCCTCGGCTTGTTGCTGATATGCCTCATTTACCAATAAATTCAATGCTTGTTCCTTGCTGAAATTCAGATTATGAACCGAATAATCCAAAATGGTATTGCAGGTTGTTCTCAAATTCCACTTATAATACATCAACCACATTTCAGGGCTGGAAGTTGCAGAACCCGCCGGAGCGCCATATCCGTTTTCCAGCATCATCAATTCCGTGTAAACTGCCCAGCCTTCGATCATTGCCCC
>NZ_JASLCN010000445.1 GCF_030151805.1 Fluviicola sp. | reverse complement strand
ACAATACGGAAGTGTTCCTACTCCGCATTGTATTTTTGAACATTGCACAAAGGTAAAACCGGGACATTTCATCAAAACTTCACTCCGTCATTTTCAGCCTGATCCGGTTCAATACTGGAATGTGTATGATTATTACAACAAACCCAAATTGGATATTCCGGTCGAAGAAGCAAAACAGGAAACCGAAAGATTACTGAAATCTGCCTGTGAATACCGGATGGTTTCGGATGTTCCTGTCGGCGTTTTTCTGAGCGGCGGATATGACAGCACCTGTGTCACCGCATTGTTGCAAAAAGACCGCACCGAAGCTTTAAGAACCTTCACGATTTCCGTTCCGGATATCGGGTTGAACGAAGCTCCTTACGCCAAAGCCATTTCAGAACTGCTTCAGACCAATCACACGGAAACCGAATGCAGCGCAAAAGAAGCGATTGATCTCATTGCAGAACTTCCGTTTTTCTATGATGAACCTTTTGCCGATTCGAGCGCCATTCCAACAACATTGGTTTCGAAAATCGCCAGGCAACATGTAACCGTTACTTTGAGTGCAGACGGCGGCGACGAAGTTTTTGCCGGATACAACCGGTACGAGATGATTTTGAAATACGGCGACAAGCTCAACAAAATTCCTTCATTTGCACGAAAAAGACTGGCAGGAATCATGGATTTAGTGCCGGCTAACGCGATTCCGGTTTTGAAGAGTAAATACAACTTTGCTCAACGGTACGAAAAAACAAAATCTATTCTTCGCAATGCAAGCGACCGGAATATCATGCTAAGTGTGAGCCAATTGTTTACGGACGACCAAATCAACGCTCTGAGCACGCATTCTTTTGAAAAGCTGACAAGTTATTTTGACAGTACCGAACTCACGAATTACAGTCCGCTGGCTTTTGCGCAAGCAATGGATTATCAGACTTATCTGCTGGATGATATTCTCCAGAAAGTGGATCGCGCATCAATGGCTGTAAGCCTGGAAAGCAGGGAGCCGCTTCTGGATCACCGCATCATTGAATATGCTGCACAACTTCCCGATCATTTCAAATTCAGAGATGGTTCCAAGAAGTGGCTTTTAAAAGAAATTGTGCATCAATACATTCCGAAGTCTGTGATGGACAGACCCAAAATGGGATTTGCAATTCCAATAGAATTGTGGTTGAAAAACGAACTCCGCGATTTGCTTGAAACCTATCTTTCAGAACAACGAATCAGCGAAACAGGGCTTTTTCGCTGGACTGAAATTGAACGCTTGAAAACCTCATTCTTAAACGGACGAAAAGAGTTTGGTGTAAAAATCTGGTATCTTCTCTCTTTCATGATGTGGTATGAAAGATGGGGAAAATGAATTAATTTGACATCAGGATTGCAAGATATTAGGACATCAAGACTAAAAGTCCTGAGATTCTGAAATCGGGTAGTCTTAAAATCTAAAAACAACCATTATGACGAATACAGCAATTGAAACTGTAATGGATTTCGATGTTCCGGCAAGAGACTTATGGGAAGCTATTACAAATCCTGCAAACTTTAAAAAATGGTATTTTCATATACCGCATTTCACGACAACTGTTGGCGAAAGTTTCGACTTTTACGAATCCGAAGCCCGAAAATACTTACATCACTGTACTGTTCTTGAATTCGAGAAAGGCAAAAAATTTGTTCATTCGTGGGAACATCCGGAACAATCAAAAGGCTCATCTGTTGTAAGCTGGTTGGTAGAACCGGTTGATGAACATCATTCGAGATTGATTTTGCGCCACGAAGGATTGGAATCTTTCGCAGATGCCGGGGCGGATTTCACCCCCGAGAATTACCAAATGGGCTGGGATGCGATTATCAAAACTTCCCTGCGAAACTATTTGTATCTCATCGAAAAACTGCACTTTTCTATCAATATCAATTCTCCCAAAACGGTTGTCTGGGAAACATTGTGGGGAAAACAAAGTTACACTGCATGGACCCAGCCTTTCTGTGACGGATCTTATTTCGAAGGAAAACTTGCCCCGAACGCGCGGATTCACTTCCTGATGCCGGGTGGCAGCGGAATGTACAGCGACGTGATTTTCTTCCGGGAAAACGAACTGGTTGTATTCAAACACATCGGCGATGTAATAGATTTCAAGGAGCAGCCATTGAATGACGAAACCAAAAAATGGACCGGCTGTTTCGAGATCTACCGTTTGATGGAAATCAATGCGAACACTACCGAAGTTGAAGTTGAAGTAGATGTAACCGACTCTCACATCGAATTCATGAAAAAGAAATTTCCCTTAGGTCTTGAAAAACTGAAGGAATTATGTGAAACCAACAAATAAGTAACATATGGCAACTGTAAATGTTTATCTGAATTTTAACGGAAACTGTGAAGAAGCATTTCTGTTTTACCAATCTGTTTTTGGCGGAGAATTTCCTTATTTAGGACGATTCAAAGACATGCCTCAGGATGATAAAAACAAAGTGGATGCATCCATGGCGGAAAAAATCATGCACGTTTCACTTCCGATTAGTAAAGAAACGTCTTTGATGGGAAGCGATACCGGAGGCGAATGGGCGCAATACTTCAAAGCGGGAAATAATTTTTCCGTTTCAATTAATGCTGAAAGCAAGGAAGAAGCAGATCGTTTATTCAAGGGATTAGCTTCCGGAGGAAAAGTAACAATGCCGCTTGAAAACACTTTCTGGGGCGATTATTTCGGAATGCTGGAGGATCAATTCGGCATCAACTGGATGATGAGTTTTAACGAGAATCAACAGTAATTGAGAATGTAAAAATTGAAAAGTTCTTATACGAATGGAAGGGAGAAACTACACGAAAGTTTTTTATCAAAAGCCGGGCAGTTTCTTCTTTTCAATTCTCCATTCGATATGTTCAATTCAACCTGAGCTTCTGAGCAAAACAATTTGAGCTTTTCAGCAAAATCCCTTACCTTTTTTCACTTCATCTTTGTACTATCAAATTCAGGAACTATGAAAAAAGTAATTTTAATAACAGGCGCTTCATCCGGAATGGGGAAAGTATTTGCTGAAGACCTTGCCCGGGAAGGACACATTGTTTACGGGGCCGCAAGAAGAACCGATCTGTTACAGGAATTGGAAAAGAAAGGTGTCAGAACAATTGCACTGGATGTTACCAGCGATGAATCGATGCAAAATTGTGTTCAGGAAATTTTGAAGCAGGAAGGAAAAATTGACGTATTGATCAACAATGCCGGCTACGGATCTTACGGAACAATCGAAGACGTTCCGATGGACGAAGCAAAACGCCAGTTCGAAGTAAATGTATTCGGCTTAGCCCGAATGACTCAATTGGTACTTCCTTCCATGCGCAAACAAAAAAGTGGTACAATCATCAACATTTCATCCATCGGAGGAAAAATTGCAACACCATTCGGCGCCTGGTATCACGCCAGTAAATTTGCCGTTGAAGGAATGAGCGACAGTTTACGCACAGAAGTAAAACCGTTCGGAATCAATGTGGTAGTAATTGAACCCGGAGGTGTCAAATCAGAATGGGCAGAAATTGCTTACGACAACCTGGTCAAAACAACAGAAAATACTGCATACAGTGACATGGCCAACAAATTCAAAAAAGCATTCGGCACAACGATTTCCAAAAATGCAGAACCGCAGGTCATTTCCCGTTTGATTTCAAAAGCCATCGCTTCCAAAAATCCGAAAACGCGTTATTCGGGAGGATACATGGCAAAACCGGCTCTATTCTTTCGCCGCTGGGTCGGAGACCGCACCATGGATAAAATTTTATTGAGTCAGCTTCCAAAATAAGAGCCAGTTATCGCTGGTGAAGACCGAACAAAACAACCACAAATTACCTGACGCAAAAGATAATAGTCTTACGATGGTGTCTTATGCGGGACTTTAGCGGATGGTGACAAAAATTCTCTGCGCTCTTTGCTGCTTTGCGTTTAATTATGATGTTAACTTAACAAACGCCAAGATGCAAAGGACGCAAAGCTTTACTCCAATTTATTCCATGTAAATTTTTAACAGAATTGTCTTACAAAAATTAAAAACAATGGCAGATCAGTTACAGGAAAACATGTTGTTCTCCTGCGTTCACGAACAACATTTCGGTACGGAACAATTGGTTCTTCATCACGCGTTAAGTATTGTAATCACCGGGAGAATGGAAATTCTGACCTCGGAAGGTTCCGTTTTCTTTGAAGAAGGAAAGATGGGAATCATGCGAAAAAACACCCTGCTAAAAACCCGCAAACATCCTTCACCGGACGGAAGAGCCTTTAAATCATTTACCATTTTTCTGACCGAAGAATTCCTACAGCAATTTGCCTTGCAAAACAACATCCCGCAACAGGAACGGTTTACCGGCAACCCATTGTATGAAATTCCCCAGGAGTCATTCGTGAGCGGCTTCTTTCAATCACTCATTCCCTACTTCGACAAACCGGAATTTTTTTCTGCAAAAATGGCTGCTTTGAAAACAGAAGAAGCTGTTGAACTCTTATTGCGTTTGGACCAATCATTTGGCAGCTTCCTTTTCGATTTCAGTGAACCGTTCAAAATTGACCTGGAAGTTTTTATGCAGAAAAACTATCCGTTCAATATTCCCATGAAGGAATTTGCCCGTTTATCCGGTCGGAGTCTCTCCACCTTCAAGCGCGATTTTTCAAAAGTTTTCCGGGAAACACCGGAAAAATGGCTCCGGAAAAGACGATTACATGAAGCAAAGAACCTGATTCAATCCACCGGAAGAAAACCATCGGATGTCTATCTTCTGGTAGGCTTTGAGAATTTTTCGCACTTTTCAAGTGCATTTAAAAATCACTTCGGATACAACGCTTCAAATGTGCAAAATTCCTAGAAAAAATGTACATTAACGCAAAATTCAATGCATGAAACTACTTTTCGCTTCGTCCAACGAGCATAAGATTGCTGAAATTAAGGCCATTCTGCCTCACGGGTTGCAATTAATTTCCCTGAAAGAAATTCATTTCCATGATGAAATTCCGGAAACAGCTGATACCATTGAAGAAAATGCCATTCAAAAAGCAACTTTTTTAGCAGATAAAATGCACATTCCCTGTTTTGCGGATGACACCGGTTTGGTTATTCCAAGTCTGAATGGCGAACCGGGTGTTTATTCGGCACGTTATGCAGGATCTCAGCGGGATGCGCATGACAATATGGATCTGGTGTTGGAAAAATTGAAAGATCAGTCGGACCGGAAAGCGTATTTCACAACAGTGATTGCTTTATACATCAATCACAAAGTGCATCTTTTTGAAGGCCGGATCAACGGCACGATTATCACTGAAAAAAGAGGAAACAATGGTTTTGGTTACGACCCCATCTTTGTTCCCGAAGGAAGTGAGAAAACCTTTGCAGAAATGACAGCCGACGAGAAAAACGAGATGAGTCACAGAGGCCGGTCACTCGCTAAAATGACCGAATACCTGAAACGCGTTACTCATTGATCTTTATCTGATCAGACAATCCGTTTGGTAGACAAAATCCCAACTGAGATCCTGTCATTTATCACTCCTTAAATTGAGTAAATCCGATTTTCAGATTGAATTCAACCGAATATCATAATTAAGCAACTATTTTATTGACAAAACAAGGTTCAAGAGCTAAATTTGCGTACACGGTTTCTTTTCACTCCGAAAAGAACTGATTTAACACAAACTAAATTAATTATGGCAGACTCAAATTCAACAATTCTGTATACACTCACGGACGAAGCTCCGGCTTTGGCTACGTACTCCTTTTTACCAATAGTTAAAGCTTTTGCAGCAACAGCTGGAATTGATGTGGAATCGAGAGACATTTCTCTTGCAGGACGTATCCTTGCAACTTTTCCGGAGTATTTAACAGAAGAACAACGCATTCCGGATGCATTGTCTGAATTGGGTAAATTAGCTACTACACCCGAAGCAAATATTATTAAGCTTCCGAATATTTCGGCTTCTATTCCTCAATTGAAAGATGCGATTGCAGAATTGCAGTCATTGGGGTTCAAAGTTCCGAATTACACGGAAACCCCGGTTTCAGAAGAAGAAAAAACGGCAAAAGCGAAATACGATAAAATCAAAGGAAGTGCTGTAAACCCGGTACTTCGTGAAGGAAACTCGGATCGCCGCGCTCCGAAAGCGGTGAAAAATTACGCAAAGAAGCATCCGCATTCCATGGGAGCATGGACAGCTGATTCTCAAACCAAAGTTGCAAGTATGCCAAACGGTGATTTCTACGGAAGCGAAAAATCCGTCGTTGTTCCTGCTGCTACAGATGTAAAGATCGAATTGATTGAGAACAACGGAAGTTCACAGGTTTTGAAGGAAAAAACTTCCTTGAAAGACGGTGAGATCATTGATGCATCCGTAATGAGTCAGAAAGCACTTCGGACATACATTGCAAAAGAAATCGAAGAGGCTAAAGCTAAAAACCTGTTGCTTTCTGTTCACCTGAAAGCAACGATGATGAAAGTTTCCGATCCGATTATTTTCGGAAACGTGGTTTCGGTTTATTTCAAAGAAGTATTTGAAAAACACGCTGCGGAATTTGCTCAATTGGGCATCAACCCGAACAATGGTTTGGGAGATTTATACGCTAAAATTGAAGCACTTCCGGCTGATAAAAAAGCTGCTGTTGAAGCAGATATCAATGCTGTTTACGCTAAAAATCCGGCACTTGCCATGGTGAACTCTGAAAAAGGAATCACCAACCTGCATGTTCCAAGCGACGTGATCGTGGATGCATCTGTTCCTGCTGCAATCAGAACTTCAGGACAAATGTGGAACAAAGAAGGAAAATTACAGGATACATTAATGATCATTCCGGACAGATCTTATGCCGGAGTATACCAGACTGTGATTGATTTCTGTAAGAAAAACGGAGCGTTGGACCCAACAACAATGGGATCTGTTCCGAATGTTGGTTTGATGGCACAAGCAGCTGAAGAATATGGTTCACACGATAAAACGTTCCAGATTCCGGCTGACGGAAAAGTACGCGTTACGGATGCTGACGGAAACATTCTTTTAGAACACACTGTTGAAGAAGGCGATATCTGGCGAATGTGTCAGACAAAAGATGCTCCGATTCGTGATTGGGTGAAACTGGCAGTTACAAGAGCTCGTTTGAGCAATACTCCTGCAGTATTCTGGTTAGATAAAAACCGTGCGCACGATGCAGAATTGATCTCTAAAGTAGAACTGTACTTAAAAGACCACGATACATCCGGGTTGGATATTCGCATTCTTGCTCCGGATGCGGCAACTCAGTTTACATTGGAGAGAATTGTAAAAGGATTGGACACTATTTCCGTTTCAGGAAACGTATTACGCGATTACCTGACAGATTTATTCCCGATCCTGGAAGTAGGTACTTCAGCTAAAATGCTTTCAATTGTTCCTTTGATGAACGGTGGTGGTTTGTTTGAAACAGGAGCCGGAGGTTCTGCTCCGAAACACGTTGAGCAATTCCTGGAAGAAGGTTATTTACGCTGGGATTCATTGGGTGAATTCTTGGCATTGGCTGTTTCCTTTGAGCATTTGTTCAACACAACCGGAAATGCAAAAGCAAAAGTTCTTGCAGAAACATTGGATGCTGCAACTGAAAAATTCCTGGAAAACGATAAATCACCTGCACGTAAGGTTGGTGAGATCGATAACCGCGGAAGTCATTTCTTCCTGACATTGTATTGGGCTCAGGCTTTGGCTGCTCAAAACAACGATGCGGAATTAAAAGCGAAGTTCACTCCTATTGCAGATGCACTAACAAGTAACGAAGCGAAAATCAATACTGAATTGATCGGAGCACAAGGACATAAAGTAACTATCGGCGGATATTACAAACCGAATGCAGATTTAGTTTCAAAAGCAATGAGACCAAGCGAAACATTCAATCACATTATTGATGCGATTTAATCCGCATCTATTTTGATTAAACAAAAAGGGCCGTTTCAGATGAAACAGCCCTTTTCAATTTCTATCTAATCGGAAATTATTTATTCGAAAAAAAATTATCTCCGGACTTTCGACAGGTCATAAACTAAAAATGGCCGGAAAAATTCCGGCCATTTCTAAAGTTTACACTCTGAAATAATGAATTCCAAAGATTATTTCTTTTTTGTTGTACAGTTAGAACCTGTAGAGATAGTAAATCCACCTACAGAAGCTTTTCCTTCGCACTGAGCTTCAGCATCTTTCTTAGTTTTTCCGTTGATAGGAGTAGATGAAGTTGTAGTACCACCATTACCATCAGAAACAGAGCACTCACAAGTCCAATCTTTCTTACAAGAAGTCAATCCTAAAGTTGCTGCAGCAGCAACAAATAATACAAATTTTTTCATACAATAATTGAGATGAAGGTTATAAAAATATAAATTAACACCGCGAATATATACTTTTTTTTGAACCTAACAAGGTTATTCACTAAAAAATCAAATTGATTTAACTTACTTCACAACTAATCTTTTCTGTAGCATATTTATCACATGCCTCTTTCAATGTTTTTTTTGATGCGTCGACGCTATAACTATGTCCATCAGTACACTTACAGGTGCTTACTTTCTGACAGGACAAAATTCCGAACAAAGGAATAACAAAATAAAAAATCCGCTTCATGAATTGAAGTTAATACTAATTTTGAAATTTCTATCATGAAATTCTGGTCATTGTGCATATCCTGAAATTAAACGTCGGAATCATCCTTATTCTAATGCTTGGTTACTCCTGTCGTTCCATTCAGCCAGAAGCACCAACCAGCGGAAATTTATCGGACACTCCGCCTCCGGTCAATTCCATCACCAATACCATTGTCGTTCCGGTTGAAATCAGTCTTGCGAGCTACTTCAAACAAGCCGATAAGACTGTCCCGGAAATCACGTCAGGATCTGATAAACCATGCAGCGGAATCCGCTATGAATTTCAGTTTCATAAAGACTCTTTCGGAATCTCAACGATAAACAATCAATTACTCTCCGAATTAATCGGGTCTTACTGGATCAAAATGGAATATTGCGCCGGGTGTTCCGATCTCTTCAGTTCAAAGCCGGTTTGTCTATCACCACTTATTCCCTTTTCCTGTGGAATCAATGAAGAAAAACCTTCGTTACGCATTCGTTTTTCAACGGATCTGAATATCAATGAGCATTATGCGTTGGAAACAAAAACGAGCATTCATGAATTAAAACCGTTAAATCCCTGCGAAGTAACTGTTTTCCGTTTTGACGCTACCGGCGAAGTGATCAAAGAAGTTCGGAAGACACTCAAAAAACAATGCGAAGCAACGGATAAGCAGCTTGGAACCATTTCCTTTCAAAAAGAGGCCGCAGAACTTTGGAAAAACATGAATCAAACCATGCTTATTCCCTATTTGGGGACTATTCACTTCGAACCGACTTCTCTTTCGCTGGTAAAGCCGCGTTTGGCAGATAATAAGCTGTACACCACCCTTGTTTTAAACTGCAAAACATACCTGAATCAAAACGCTGCCAAAACAACCTTATCCGAACTTCCGAAATTGTCCGTTATTCCGAAAGCACCGAAAGACACCTTTGAACTTTTCACAGATTTCGAGTTAAGTTATGATTCCATTTCCCAACTTTTTACAGATCAGATCAAAGGAAAATCGGTGAATGTTCAAAAAAATCACTTTGAATTTCAGACGGTAAAAGCAAGTGGTTTGGATCAAAAAAGAATTTTGCTTGAAATTCAGTTCAGCGGAACCAAAAAAGGAACCTTATACCTGCAGGGAGTTCCGGTTTTTGACAATGAAACCAAAACGCTTGAGTTGAGCAAGCTGGAATATGATCTGAAAACAAAAAGTCTGCTTCTGAAAAGTGCCAAATGGCTGTTTTCGGACCGAATCTATAACGAACTTCAAAAGTCGACAAAAATCAACCTGTCGAAGGAGTTTGATGAGCTCAAAAAATCCATTGATAAAAATCTCCAGAAAAAAGCCGGCGATTTCAGTCTCTCCGGAAAAACGCATGAAATTGAAGTCGTGCATATTTTCCCTACAACGGGGAACTTATTTCTCAGAACTTGTCTGAAAGCACAACTAAATGTAAAACAGTAACTAAGAAGTACAGTTAGTCTGTTTATCCGATCCATTCAGAAAGAAGAAAATCAGGTTATTTTTAGTTAATTTGCGAAAAACCTATATTTGCTGTTAATGAAATTTACTCTCCTATTGTTTCTGTCCATGTTTTGCGTGGGCGCATTCGGGCAACACGTACTTGAAAGTTCCGATGCGATCTCAGATTGTACAGGCGCAATCACTATTTTAAAAACAGGAGAGTACCACTTACAATTCCCGGGGAAAGGCGGCACAACAAATGATTTTCAGGCGTATGGTGCTCTGAAGGATATCCCGGAAAAAAACACCGTATTTTGTTCCTTTAAAGCTTCTTTCAACGGACGGTTTTCTTTGAACGCAAAATGTTCGCAACCGATTCAAATGATCATTTTCGAAGGAGAAAGCAAATATCCGTGTGAAGAGATCAGCAAAGGGGCGGCAGAAATCAAACGAATTATCTCCAAACCGGTTACGGAACCGGGTCTTAGTTTGATTGTTTCCGAACGCACACTTTATCCGATTGATCTGGTAGCAGGACAAGAATTGATTATCTGCTTTGTAGCCCCGCCCAAAATGAAAGAAGTTCTGGAAGTCAATTTTGTGTTCGAGCCAACAAACGGTGAATTGCAGGAAAACTCGGAA
>NZ_JASLCN010000443.1 GCF_030151805.1 Fluviicola sp. | reverse complement strand
TTTTTGATCTCCCGGAGGTTTTCAGCCTCTTTTTTGGAAGGAGCAGTTAGTCGGACCAATTCACAGCCAGCTTCGATCATCCGAATGGATTGTTCAACAGAACCTTCTGTGTCCATCGTATCTGTGGTGGTCATTGATTGGATTCTGATCGGGTTGGAACCGCCAATTGAAGTGATTCCTACTTCTACTTCACGTGTTTTGAAGCGCCCGCGATTGAATAAATCATTACAGAAATGAATTTTTTCCGACATTCTTAAAGAAATTGTACACAGCAAAAGTACGGAATGAATTTCAGTGTTTCACGTCTTCTATCAGCATTTCAATCAATTGACCTGCTTCGTTTTTCAGATAATAGTTTCCCTCGAATTCTTTGTAGTCGGAATAAACCAGATTCGCTGAAATTAATTCCTTGACGTGTTTTGTAATAGTGGATTTGTGCAGTGTCGTAAGTCTTTGAAAAGTGTCATTTGTTGCTTGATGATTTTCAAAGAGATACTTCACAATTGTAATTCTTGCAGGGTGCCCCAAAGCTTTGGCAATTTGAGCCAATTGTAAGGTTTGATGCGAGTAAGGATAGATTTTACTTATTGCCATAATAACTTGTTTCTTACTTAATTTAGGAAAAAAGTTGATTAAAAACAAAACTTTTTTGCCTCGGTTTGCCATTTGGCAAACAGGCAAATTTGCATTTTGGGATTGAGTCTAAAAATCTAGATTTGATTGTTTTCGATAATTCATTTTGAATCCTGGAAAAAGTATTCAATTCAACCGCAAAACACCACGAACAACCTGATAACTAAAACTAAACAACGAATCAATCGCTTTATCCTTAAAATATCCCGGCTCCCATTCGAAATTTTGCTTAATCAGAAAAGTGAGAATTTCTTCATTCAACTCCTTATTCTTAACAACAACTTCTCCCCAGCCAACCGCCCTGCCCTCACAATTGATCAGCACACTCACCATTCCCCTGCCCTTGAAATCCGGGTTGTTTTTTAGAAACGAAAGCTCCTTGTTCAGCATTTCGATTAATTCTTCTTTGCTGACAGAACATTTCGGTTCAAGCTCTCCCTCATTCCCATTGTAGAGCTCGAAAACATCTTTTGCAGGAACGCACATTCCTTCTATTTTCTTGCGAAGCATGATGCGTTTTGGTTTTTCCTCCGGAATTTTTTGCTGACCAATGGAATAAGCGGAAATCAAAAGGAAAAAAAGGGTCAATTTGGTTTTCATCCGAGAAATGAATTTTGATGTAACTGATTTGTTTTTAATTGGAAAGGAACGTTGGTTTATCGGTTATAAGCTCAATATTCTTCCTGTTTTTATGGAATTTGAATTTGTAATAGCAAACGAGATCGGTTCTTTTATCAATAGTTCCCCATCCATAAACGAACACTTCGTATCGTTTTTCAGACCGCAAGTTCGAATAGGGATAAATCAGATAGTAAACGCCGTTATTTTCTTTTGCAAGTGTTGAATCCAGACGAGAAATGCAATCCATAATTTCTATCCGATGGATGAGTTTTTCTAACAGCTTTTCTTCTGTTTCGATTTCTTTTTCAAATTTTTGGTGCCAGTTTTTTCCATATTTCATTGAAATTAAAGAGTCTGTCCGCTTGTTGGCGATGTCTGCGCTATCTTTTAATGGTTCAGAAATCAAACAATTAGCAACACTTTTGAAAGAAATTCCCCATCTGAATGCAACAATCTGTTTTGCGTTTTCATGCGTGTTATTTCGATGAAGACCGTAGACAAGAATTTCAAAATCTGGCGCATCGTTTTTCTGCCCGCATGCTGAACATGCATACAGGAAAGAGATCAGAAAACAACAAAACTTAAGGATGTGCATACAAACGCCGATTTCAGGTAATTAAGTCGTGAAATTAAAAACTTCATTTAAAACAGGAAAAATTACCTGGTGGATTTTGTATAATGCACACTTCCACAGCAATGTTTGAATTTTTCACCACTATCGCAAACACAAGGGTCATTCCGGCCAATAACAGATTGTTTTTTGGAAAGATTTCTGTCAGCCATGTGTTGGTTGAAGATCTTCTCCAGCAAGGCGTATAATTCCGGGTGCTTCTCCTCCAATAATTTCGGACGCTCGAAAAAGTACTCGCTGATCACCGAAAAGAATTCCGCTTTGTTGGTTGCTCCGTATGGATTGATATCAGATTTTCCTTCGTAAATGCGTTCAATTTCCTTATTCATGGAATCAATCCATGGAATAGCATACTGACGTTCCATCAACAACTTGGGAAGACCATCAATTTCTCCATCCGATTTGTCAATCAAATGTACAAACTCATGAATGGCCGTGTTTTGCTTATCGGATTCATTTTTGAAACCAAGTCTGAGTGCTTCTTTGGAAAGAATCATCACTCCTTCCATGTTTTGATTTCCGACCATTCCTAAAATTCTGCGTCCGGGACCACCCTCAAAATCAAAGTTTTCGTTGAACATATCAGGGTAAAGCAACACTTCTCGGATGTTGGTGTATTTCCAGGTATCGAAACCAAAAATCGGGATGATGGCACTGGAAGCCACCAATAATTTATCGCGCAGGTCAACCTCCGTTTTAACTCCGGTAATCCGGCAATTCAAGAGAAACTCCTGGACTTTATACTCAAAACGCTTTTGCTCTGCCTCGCTTAAAGAATCGTAAAATAAAACATCCTCTTCCAGAATGTGTTTCCACTCTGCCGGAAAAGGTTCCGTGGGAGTTTTCCATTTCGGATGAGCTGTTTTTCGGTAAGAAACCCAGCCAAAACCGAGTACTGAAATAATTAAAATGAAACCGATAATTACCATAAGTTCACACGTGAAACATTAATTCAATAGTTTATTTCGTTGAAATTCTATCCCTTTCCTAATTAAGTAAGCATGATAAAAACTGGGAACATCGTGTGTCCACCTGGGCAACAGCAATGTGATAAGAATTCTGTCTGTGTGTGAAATTAATCCAAAAATAATTGCAATCAAAAAAGGAATGCCGGCATAATTGAAGCCAATTAGTGAAGTGAAGCCGATCAGTAACGTTATTCCCCAGATTTTGGATAAAAAAGCATGAGTACAAGTTTCTTTCCCGAATTTCATGAAACTGATCAAATAACACATTCCCTCCAAAACAAAAATGATTGAAATAGATCCTTTGTTCCTTGAAATGAGATCCGGATTCAATAGCCAGATGCATATTCCGATCGAAACCCAGAAAATCATATCGGTCTGACTATCGAAGCGCCGGAGTTTTTCAGTCGAGACATTTATTTTTCGGGCAATTATTCCGTCGAGAATATCCGAAATCAAGCCCAGATACATCAAAACGAGAAGAAAAGGCCTGCTGGCATCTTTAAAAGTGAAAGCAAGTCCGATCATAATGGGAGCGAGAATTAATCGGAAAATAATTAAACTGATTGGAATGAACTTTTTCATTGTTCCGATTTAGACTGGATTCATTCAGTTGGTTAACAAGTGAATTTAGAATTAAAATTCGAAGTAACAAATAGCTTGAATGAACCTTTTTCTGTTTTTTACTACCTTTCGGCATGCATTTCGACGAATTGATTCATTTTTGTTTCCAGCTTCCGGGAGCTACGGAAACGTTTCCATTTGATAAGCGGACACTTGTGATCAAGGTTCAGGGAAAAATGTTTGCATTGGTAGACGTGGAAGATCCAACCGGGATCAACCTCAAATGTGATCCTGAACGGGCAATTGAACTGCGGGAACGCTATGACGGAATTCAGCCCGGATATCACATGAGCAAAAAACATTGGAACACCGTTTCACTGGAGGGATTGGTGGA
Source organism: Fluviicola sp. (assembly GCF_030151805.1). Classification (GTDB taxonomy): domain Bacteria; phylum Bacteroidota; class Bacteroidia; order Flavobacteriales_D; family Crocinitomicaceae; genus Fluviicola. The sequence continues at coordinate 17,790 of NZ_JASLCN010000443.1, read as the reverse complement.
TGATTCGCTGATAAAAGAGTTGATCGTACATTCTTACGAATTAGTTGTTTCCTCGTTACCAAAAAAACTACGCGATGAGCTTGCGAATTGATAAATATGTGTGGTTTGTGCGTTTGGCGAAAACACGAACCCTGGCAACCGAATTGGTTCAGAAAAATAAGATCAAACTGAACAATGCTCCTGTAAAACCTTCCAAAGAAGTGAAAATCGGAGATACGGTTTCGATAATCAAAAATAACACAACCTTCAGCTATAAAATCAAGGATTTACTGGATCGTAGAGTGGGTGCAAAACTCGTTGCGGATTACCTGATTGACATTACGGATCCGCTGGAACTCGAAAAATTCAAAACGTACCAGGAAGCTCAAAGCGTTTATCGTGAATATGGAACCGGTCGGCCTTCCCGGAAGGACAGAGACAATTTCGACTCCTTTTTTGAGTGGCTGGAAGACGAAGAGGATGAAGACTAACGAAAACCACATAAACCATTATTCATGTCAAAACCGCTCTATGTCCTGGGAACAGGACTTTCGCACAACGGATCGGCTGTTCTTCTGAAAGACGGAATAATCTGTGTTGCAATTGAAAAAGAACGCATTACCCGAATCAAACATCAGGGTGGAAACGACACGGACGCCATTCGATATTGTTTGGATGCGGAAGGAATTACACTTGCAGATATTGATTTGGTTGTTCAAAGCGCCAATTTTGAAACGCCCGATCGGGATAGGTTCCACGGGAAACGCTTGTTTGCCGACTTTCCGGATCTTCCCGTAATAACAATTTCGCATCACCTGGCACATGCATACAGTGCGGTCGGAACCTGTGATTTTGAAGAATGTGCTGTCATGGTGATCGACGGCTGCGGAAGCCCGTATGAACAATGCATGGATGTTTCGCGTGGAACACTTCTTCCTGAGAATCTGGAAAAACTGGCCCAAAGTCAGATGTGGTGCGAAAAAGACAGCTTCTATCATTTCGATGGGAAAACACTCACCCCGCTTTTGAAAGATTTCAGCCCGATTGAACGGGTTTCGGAACAACCGTTGAAATTACCGACCACGAAACATTCCATCGGCGGATTCTATGCTGCAATCAGCCATTACGTTTTCGGAAATATGGACGATGTGGGCAAACTCATGGGGCTTGCTCCTTACGGAAAACCCGGTGAAATTGAACAAGAAGCGTTTGAATTCGTAAATGGTTCCCTGCTGGTAAAAGACGATTGGAAACAAGAATTGAAAATGCCTTCCGAAGGCTATCATTTTTTCAAAGAGCACTTTCAATACTACGCAGATGTGGCATTTTGGGCACAGAAAGAAGTCGAAAAAGCCGTTTTTAGCTGTTTTAAAGACCGTTTAAAGCGTTTTCCGTATAAAAACGTGTGTTATAGTGGTGGAGTGGCTTTAAATGCTGTAGCGAACGCTTTTTTGTTGAATGAAGGTTTGGTTACGGATTTCTACATCGAACCGGCCGCCGGAGATAATGGCCTGGCGTTGGGTTGCGCGTATTACGGCTGGCTGGAAATCTTGAAGAAACCGAAAGAAAAACACACCGAAAGCACGTGTTTTGGAAAAACCTATTTGCCGGAGGAAATCGAAATGGCTTTGAAAAATTGTCCCGGAGATTGGGAAATGCAAATCTTGGAACCCGAGGAATTGGTTCAGACAACAGCTCGATTTTTAGCAGCAGGAAAAACCATCGGCTGGTTCCAGGATCACTGTGAATTCGGACCAAGAGCATTGGGACATCGCAGCATTCTGGCCCATCCGGGAATCAAGGGGTTAGGAGATCACATCAACGCAAACATCAAATTTCGTGAAGATTTCAGGCCATTTGCTCCGGCTGTTTTACCCGAATTAGCTTCAACTTATTTCCGCTCGGGAAGAAAAAGTCCGTATATGATTCTGATCGATCATACCAAACCGGAATACGCGGAACAACTACAGAATGTGACACATGTAAACGGAACAGCACGCGTTCAAACGGTCGATAAAACGTGGAACAATTTATTCTTCGAACTGATTCGTGCTTTTGAAAAAGAAACAGGGATTGGGGTTTTGCTCAATACCAGCTTCAACAAAAAAGGAATGCCCATCGTCGAAACACCCGAACAAGCCCTTGCTTTGTTCCGGGAATCCGCATTGGATGTGCTGATAATCAATCACTATCTTTTAAAAAAGTCTACCATTCAATAAGCAGCGAGTCCGTTAGACGAGCATCCATTTGCGCAACTTGTCCCGACTTTTTGGGATTTGTGGTAAAAAACCAGCAGAATCCCAATGTAAGATGAGAAAAACTGTTCACCTGGAGTGTTTCCCCGGAGAACAATAAATCCTTGAGTTGTGCTACAAGACTTTTAAGGTTCGGCGCGCAACTGTTCGAAAACACTCACATACTCCTGTAATTTTTCAAATAAACCCTTCAAATCAGCGGGAATAGCCTGCGGGAACAACTTTTGAATTTGTGCCACTCCGCTGTTGGCAGCTTTCTCTGCTCCCGCTTTATCTCCGGAAGCAAACCGTTCAGCCATTAATTTCATGCTTTGATTCACAATGGCCACAGCCATCATGCGCTTGTGATTCATGTCCAACGTCATATCCAGCAAACCGGTTGCCGTACTCCATTCCGGATGCAATTCTTTTTCTACCACTTTTTGCTTGTTACTCACCGGGTCGGTATAAGTCATGCGCGCTACCACTTTTTGTTGCTCGATCGCCGGAGTAGCATGGATAATATCCATTTTCACCAGGGCCATTTTCTGTAATCCGGGAAACAAATGATCGATATCCACAGTCACTTTGCCTGCGTTTACCTTTGCATTTTCATAGCCCAATAACTGACGGTAAACAATCTGATCGTTGAACAAGATTTCCAGTTTTACATCCGTTCCGATCGGATCAATCGCGCCGTCGAGGGTTTTAAGAAATGCCTGGCTGTAACGAGTAGGGTCACCCGCCATCTGCATCGTTCCGCCACCAATCGTTGCCAATTGTTCCAGCAAAGCGGCGTTGTAATCGTAACCCACTCCGATCGCAGAAATCTGTAGTCCTTTTGCGGCATAACTTTTTGCCAGGTTAATCGAAAGTTCGGGTTCATCGCCACCATAACCGTCCGATAACAAGATCAAACGATTCACCATGTTCGGTTTTTTATTCGCTTCCAGTTGTTTGAGTCCTTCTTCAAAACCAATGGAAATAGTGGTTCCGCCGCGGGGCTGCAAGGCACGGATCACATCACAAATAGCGGTTTTATTGGTGATGAATTGAGAAGGTAACACGTTGTACAAATTGTCGTCGAAAGCAACAATCCCGATACGATCTTGAGAGTTCATCCGGTTAATCATTTCAATCAGGGTGTTTTTCAGCAATTCCAACCGGTTTTCATTCGACATGGAACCAGAAACGTCGATCACAAAGAAGAGATTTTTCGGAATGCTCGCCTTTTTGTTTTTCGCATTCACTTTAAAACCGACTTCCAAAACAGCTTCTTTGGATGAAGCGTTGAATTTGTTTCCCCATTTTAAAAACAGGTCAAGCTCATTCTCACCCGATGGATATTGAGCAGTTACGAAATCATTCACATTCAAAGCTACGAGGTCTTTTACCCGTGGAATAAACGATTCGATGTTTTCCAATCGCGGATCGGGAGTGTAATTGATGGTTTTACTCATCGTTGCGAAACCTTTCATCCGGCTTAAATCAAGTGCTTCTGCATCACGCTGAAACGTAAAATCGACCACGTATTTTGTTTTTAAAGGAAGCATGAAAACAACTTTCCCTTGTTGATCGGTTTTCCCTTTGTATTTGATCGGGCTGCCAACTGTTTTTAAGTAAACAGGTTCGTTCGCAATGGACGAACCATTCTTACGGATTGTTAAACTGACGTGTGCATGCGAACTGCTTGGTTTGATTCCTGCTGGAATCGTCTGAACGGTATATTTTCCGGTTTTTGTTTCGGTAAACGCTTTTTTTTCATAGGTAATGAATGCTGTTCTTGCAAGCGACTCGTTACCAAAGTCAGCCCAGTCCATGGAAGGAATATCCGAAACATCAATTTCGTAATCGTTTTTGTTGGGAACCATAAAAACACATTCTCCCAAAGCATTGGTTGTTGCTGTAAACTGCTCGGCCAGTTTAAAACAAGTCAGGCTAACCGGAATGTTTGCCTGCGGCTTGTCTTCCCGATCCTTCAATACGACTTTCAACACGCAGTGGGAAGCGTCCGGGGGCGTCATAGACGAAATTTTCTGGGGTGTTTTTTTGAAAACAATCGTAGATCTGTCCGGCAAAATGCGGTTTTCCCGTTTCCATTCTTCGAGGTCGTACGTTAAATGATTTCGTGCATTTCCCTTCCCTCCGACCTCAACCCATAAACAGTTGGTCATGTCACCAACAGAGCCGATCCAGAGTTCTCCATGATCGAAAACCATGTCCAGGACTCCGGCTGCATTGGTAAGTTTCTCGATCCGTTCGAAAGTGGTGGCTTCAACAAAACGCACGGAGAGATTTCCCGCCGCCTGGTTTTGATTATTTACTACTTGTAAATGATAGCTGATCTGAGCATTGGCAATGGGTATGCAACATAACGCTGCCAACAAAAGTCGAAAGGATTTCATAAGTTTGAACAATTGGGTTTGTACCCTTCAAACTCCGGATTTCGAATTCGTTACACTTTTTATGCGATAGTAAAAACGGATTTACCAGCCGCCTCCGCCACCTCCTCCGCCACCACCACCGGAAAACCCGCCTCCGCCGGAGAAAGAACCTCCTGATGAAGAACTTGGCGGCACGGATGCCGAACTGATGCTTGTGCTTAAACTGTTGAAATTAAAATGACTAAAACCGTACATTCCAAGACCGTAATACCAGAAATGATTGGAAGAATATCCGGCTTCCAGCACTTTCGGATCAAACTTGTTTTTCCAAACGTCAGCCATTCCCAGAACAATCGCGTAGGGAAGCAGGCGTTCATATGTTTCAAAACTCATGTCTGGCGGATTGTTGAATGCAATTCGCTTGTTGTCAGCATATTCAATGAATAATTTCAATCCCTGGAGATGATCCATCATTTTTCGACCTTCCGGAGTAGGTTGTTCAAACAAATAACCGAACAGGAAATTAATGACAAGACCGATCCCGATCATGGTGAAAATCAGGATTATATTTCCGCCGAAAAAGTAGCGAAGTAAGAATGCTGCACCAACAAATCCGAACAAAACCAGGTATTGCTGAAGATTCAGGTGGTTGTTGGTTTTCACGTACTTTTCACCTTGTGTTTCCAGAACATCGGCTTCCAATTGTTCCATGGTTTTTCGCAACAAAGCGTTGTAACTGTTTTCAACAAAAAGAACCGTGTCCCGGTTGTGAAACAATCCATTGTACAAGCGGGTTTCAAGTTTGCTTAAAGGTGTTTTTTGATTTCCTTCACGGGTAAACGTGTAGCTGCTGTTTTTCTTCTCGATTTTCATCCAGCCTTTGCTGGCAATAGAAATCAATTGCCCGGTAAAAGCCGTGGAATCGCATTTCCCCCGATTCATAATTGCAAAAGCTTCCGCCGGAGAAATTCCTTCTGGAGCATCGTATTGCGGCATAATTGTTCCGGGTTTTGGATCACGGCCGTAACGGAACCACAAAAGCAGGTTACGTGAAACCTGGAACACGATCATCACAACCAGTAAAACCCAAAGTGTGTGCGACTTCAACCAATAAATAAAATTGTCCATTCCGGACGGGTAGGTCAATTTGTTTTTATCCCAGGACGCAGCAAAAGTCAATCCTTCATAGCTGCCCAACGGATTTGTTGTCTTATAAACCAATTCATTGTCCAGGACTTGAGTAACTGAAAAGTCTTTTCCGGCTGCCCCGCTTTCTCCGGTGTAAGCAGTGAATCGCTTGAATTTGATGCCTTTAGGCAATTGCACGGTTGCACGCAACGAATCGATGGAGAAAACCCAGCCGTTTCCGTTGGTATTCCAGTACAATTCATCCATGTTGTCCAAAAACCGCAAAACGTGATTTACCTCGTAAGTGAACTCATAAGTATGTTTTCCGATGGATAAACTTGTTTCCTTGCTTCCGAAATAGGTTCGAAGGCCATTGTCCATGCTTTCAGTATGATAATCTTCCGTTTCCCCGTCGCGTTTGAGGGAAACGAATTTAAAATCAACATCTGTTCTTCCTCCTTCGTAATCGTAACTCAAAGGAATATCGCGGTAAATACCGTGATTAATCTGATCCAAAGCGCAGTAGATCGTAATGCGTTCTGTGATACGCATGCTGCAATTTTGCTTGACTGCATAAGTCGCATCAAAATAAATAATCCGTTCTTTTTCAAAGTCCTGAGCAGATGCCTGAATGCTGAAAAGAAGGAACAAGCCCAGGAAAACCGATCGAAGAATTCTAGTTGGCAGTATTTGGAATAGCATGTTGTTGTGAATTTGCTTGAACATAATTGCGCTTAGTGTGTTTTCCCCGTTTAACGAACCAGGTATACGGAATTTTTTCCTGAAGTGAATTGTATGCCTCCACGGTTCCGTTGTAGAATTGACGGGAATAGAGCAGGTGATTTTCGGTTTCTGTAATTTGATTTAGTAACTTTTCAAATGTTTGATCTGCCTTCAGATCCGGGTAAGCTTCTTTGATGAGGTTGATTTTAGTCAGAATTTGGGGAAAGTCATCTGTTTTGTCCCAAATTCCGGTACGTTTTTGAGCCAATTCCTCCAGCAATTCCGCTTCGTGTTTTGCATAACCGGAAGCAACCTGAACCAGTTTCGGAATCAATTCATACCGCTTAAGTAATTGAACATCCATGTCGGCAAAAGAAGACTCAACCAGGTTGCGCGCGGCGATTAAGCGGTTATTTATGACCACTATCGAAACGATAACCAAGATTAAAACGAGGACAATACTGAGAATGTAAACGAGCATTTTTTTAGGTGAAAGTAAGCATTGAGATTTAAAGTTCAAGCTCTTTCATCCCGCATTTCTCACAACCAGCCTGTTTCTTGCGCTTAGAAGTCAATACAAACCTGCGAACAAGGTAGAAACCTGCCCCAAGAATTGCCACTATGACCAGAATCGTTTGCATCACTTGAAAAGTGTGTATGTAATGTAAGCTCCAAGGTACGCCAAAAAGCCCATATATCCAAGCTGAACCATCGGCCACTTCCAGGATTTTGTTTCACGCTTTACCACCGCCAGCGTAGCCATGCATTGCATCGCGAAAACGTAGAAAACCAATAAAGAAAGACCACTTGCAAGCGTATAAGTCGGAGTTCCGTCGGCACGTTTTTGAGCTTTCAGTTTGTCCATGAGTTGGGTCGGATTGTCGTCTACGTCGTGAACGGAATAAATTGTCGCTAAAGATCCTACAAAAACCTCCCGGGCAGCAAAGGAAGTGAGGAGGGAAATTCCCATTTTCCAATCATAACCCAGTGGTTCGATCACCGGCTCAATGAATTTTCCCATGTGCCCCATATAGGAATGCTCCAGTTTCGTTGAAGCAACGCGGGTTTCGTAGTCTGTGATTGCTTCTTCTGTTTTTGCAAGAGGAACAGGAATTTCTTTTGCGTATTTTTCCATATCGTCTCCCGGACCAAAACTTGCCAACGCCCAAAGAATAATGGAAATGGCAAGGATGATTTTCCCGGCATCAAACACGAAAATCTTCACTTTTTCAAACACTTCAATCCCCACATTTCCCCAGCGCGGTGTTTTGTAGGCCGGCATTTCCAACAGGAAAACACTCAGTTCTTTCTTCTTGAAAAACTGTTTGATCACCCAGGCTACCAGCAAAGCAGAAATAATTCCGAGCAGGTAAAGCCCGAAGAGAACCAAACCTTGCAGGTTTAGAAAGTTGAAAACCAGCTTATTTGGAATGACCAATGAGATCAAAAGCGTGTAAACAGGCAGGCGGGCAGAACAGCTGATCAAAGGAGCAACCAGAATCGTTGTTAAACGTTCCTGCCACGAGCTGATGGTCCGTGTTGCCATAATTCCCGGAATGGCACAGGCCGCGCTGGAAAGAAGCGGAACAACGCTTTTTCCGTTCAACCCGAAAGGCCGCATCAGTTTGTCGGTAATGAAGACCACACGAGCCATGTAACCGGTTTCTTCGAGGATCGAAAGCATGAAAAAGAGCAAACCGATTTGAGGAATGAAAATCAATACGCCGCCGATTCCCGGAATGACTCCGTCAACAATCAGCGAGGTGAAAATTCCTTCCGGCATGATTTCTCCCAGCCACGAAGCCAATGAGGAAGTTCCCAGGTCAATCCAATCCATCGGGTAGGAGGCAAGTGTGAAAACAACCTGGAAAATAATCAGTAGCAAAACCAAAAAGATGAGGTACCCGAATACCGGATGAACCAGCCATTTGTCTATTTTATTCGAAAAGGATTCTTCCTGTTTTTTCTTGCTGACTACTTTGGAAACAAGTGGCTTTATCCGCTCAAAGCGTTCATTTGTATCTTGTACCTGTGCCGCCAGATCACCTTTATCTTTCAGAGAGTTTACCTGGAATGCTTCGCGTGGAACGGCATCTTCTGCCATCCATTGCTTTAATTCCGGAAGCCCGGTTCCGATGCGTGCGTTGGTACGAATAATCTTCGCTTCCGGGAAAGCTTCCTGCAATTGGCCGGTATTTATTTCAAACCCGTTTCGCGAAGCAACATCCGTCATGTTCAGCACCAAAGCCGTTGGTAAACCAAGATCGTAAATCTGTGTAAATAGTAAAAGATTACGTTCTAAGTTGGTACTGTCGAGGACAACGGCTACTTTTTCCGGGAAATTTTTGTTGGTTGGATCCGAAATAACCGAGTAAACAACTTCTTCGTCTTTACTGCGGGGATAAATACTGTAAGTTCCCGGAAAGTCAATGATTTCGATCTCTGTTCCGGAAACCGTCAGATAACCGGAATGCTTATCAACCGTTACGCCGGGAAAATTCCCGATATGCTGTCTTAAACCCGTAAGCCGGTTAAAAAGAGAACTTTTTCCTGTATTCGGATTTCCAAAAAGGGCAATTTTTTTCATCTATTCTACTTCAATCAAAATCGCTTCGGAAAGCCTCATGGATAAAACGTATCCTGAAATGTCTACTGCGATCGGATCTCCAAATGGAGCTTTAAACAATACTTCAACTTCTTTACCGGTGTAAAGTCCCATTTCCAGCAATTTTGGTTTGAGTTCACTTTCCGCGATACCCAATATCTTCGTTTTTTGATTCAATGGAATCTGCGCAAGTGTTTTCATGGGAAACAATTTGTTGTTGAAATGCTGAAAGCTACAAAATTAGTCGAAGAAGGTGGTTTCCCCAATACCGAATTTGCGGTATATCCTTAGTTTGCGGATTTTAAATCGTCCAAAATCTTCTGAACATCATTTTCAGTCGACGTCAGCTTGCTTTTACAAAGCTGGATCAGCTCTGCGGCACGCTTCACTTTTTCCGAAAGCAAGTCCACAGAAATCTCCCCGGATTCAATGTCCGCAATGATTTGCTGCAATTCTTCGTATGCCTGCTCGTATGTCGGTTGCTGTTCTTTCACCAAACGAATTTACGGAAAAATAATTGAATTGTTTTGATGAATCTGACTTCCCCCTTTGGAGGGGGATAAAGGGGGAGGAAAATACAGGATCATTGTATTTTATTGATTTTCAAAACCCTTTCTCCCGATTATTCTTTCAAAACACCTTACTCATTTATCTGTTGAGATTTTGACTCATTCAGAGTCACAATGATAGAATTACACAAATTTGAGAATAAATTTATTCTCAAATAATTAAATTGGGGTTGGTCCTCCCCCTTTATCCCCCTCCCAAGGGGGAAAGTACAAGCAGTCATTTTACCTTTGCCGTCAATTACTGTGCTTCCGTCACAATTTTCAACTCTTCGCCTGTTTTTGCCTGGTTTTTTGCTGAAAGAACTCCTTTCTCATTTGTCACAATGGCATAACCGCGTTGAAGCACCGTAATCGGATCGAGTAATTTCAGATGAAGTTCTGCCTGCTCTAGTTTCGCAGATTCCCGTTGAATTTTACGGGGAAAGGCCTGAATCAGTAATTCTTCCCGGTTCTTTACCGTTTGGTGTTCTGTGTTTAAACGGGTTTTGGTGTGAATCTGAAGCAAATGGATGAGGTTTTGCTGCTTGTTTCTGTGTGTTTCCAACAAGTACCCCGATAAAGAACGTATTTGATTACGAAGTTCTGAAAGGATTTGGCTGGAACGTGTCATTTTGTGCTTTACCTGGAACTCAAATTCTTTCACGCTGCTGAGAAAGGTGTTTTTCTCCTCCGATAAAGCTTTTTGAACTTCTTGCTGAAAGTGGCGTGTGAGCTGGGAGAATTGATTTTTATTATCTTGAAAGACACGCCGGATCTGTTGCGGAAGTTTTACTAATAACTCATCCAACGGAGCATCTAATTCTTCGAAAATGCTCAGAAGAAAATAAGCCATGTCGGAAGGAGTGATCCCGTTCCGGAAAGCAATCATTTCGCAGACCGTCAGGTTGGTTGAATGGCCGATTCCGGTCAGAATGGGAAGCGGGAAGGTTGCAATGGCTTTTGCCAGTTCGTAATTGTTGTAGCAATGCATCCCGATTTCGCCACCACCACCGCGGATGATCACAACGGCGTCAAAATGATGTTTGATCTTTTGGATGCGTTTTAACTGATCCCGGATGGAATTGATTGCCGCATCGCCCTGGAGTGTTGCTTCAAACAAAAACGTGTTGAAATGATAGCGTTTCGGATGCCCGTTGAGCAAGGTTACAAAATCGGAATATCCTTTGCTGTCGGCTTGTGAAATAATAGCAAGCCGCTTGGGAAGCAGCGCCATTTCCAGTTGCTGATTTGCATTCAGAATTCCTTCTTTGTTGAGTCGTTCAAGGGTTTGCTGCCGTTCTTTTTGCAAGGCACCCAAAGTATAATTCGGGTCGATATCAATGATTTCGAGCCCGATATTGTAGAGTGGGTGATAGGTGATTTTCACGTGAAACAGCAATTCCATTCCGTCACGCAGGGGTTCTTTTACGATGTCGTGGAACTTTTGCTGAATCCGCTCGAAGTTTTGTTTCCAAATGGTTCCGCGCATTTCCACGACGATGGATTCGTCTTCTTTCTGAACCAGTTCCGGGTAGCAATGACCTTTTCGGGTGAAATTCAACTTATGCATTTCCGCCGTTACCCAATACATGCGCGAATAACGCTCGGCAATTGTCTTGCGAATCGATTCTGCGACTTGTTTGAGTGTAAAATGCTGCGGAGTTTCCATTACCTAAAGGTAGGGAAAATAGATGGAGTGCGTTCTATGACGATCAATCCTGATCGAGAATGTCTTCGGGTTTACTTTTTCGGGATAATTGCTTTCTGACTTGCAGCAAAGTAATGCCGAAAGCTCCGCTGATAATAAAGCCGGCAAAAATCAGGATCATTCCTTTTGCCATGTGTTTATGACCTGCAATTTGTGTCACGACAATTCCTGAAATGAGCAGGACAAGTCCGATAACGAAGTAGATAATTATTTTTCTCATGATTTAATTGCCAAATCCGCTCAGTTCATAGATTTCTTTCGGTGATTTCAAAAATAACTCTTTCCAGGATTCCGGACCAAACTTTTTAACGTAAGCTTCTACGATCAGGTAACCGAAATAATAACCGATTGCACCGGGCAATTTTTCATTGAGTTTATCGCTTCTGTTTCTGAAAACATTGATGATGGCTTCGTCTGTGGAATAAATAGAGGAAACAAAAAACTGTTTCAAAGCTGTGATGTTTTTATCACAAAACTGCAATTCTTCTTCAGAATACCCCAGGTTTTCCGCCAGGGTGTACTTTTTCCCCCAGTATTTTTGATTCATCCAAACAGCAAAACCTTCACCGATAATGGAACCTGCGGCCGTTGAATCCCGGTGAGGATTCACATTGGTCATGATCTGATGGGTAAGTTCGTGCGGAAACATGCGCAAAATCCGTTCATTGGAAGAATTACTTTGATGTGCGAGGTCGATCAGCATGGCAAAATCTCCCAATCCTCCCAAATCCGTCCATGCGGGGCCGTAAACAATGTACCACTTACCTTTCGGAGAGTGTCCTGTGAGCTGCGTCATCTTTTCTGCCACTTCGCGAAAGTTTTTCACGAGTAATTTTCCATCAATTGCTTCGTTTTTGAGTTTCCATTCGGGTAAAAGACTCATGGCATCATTCATCCAGGAGGAAACATCCTCTGCGTTGCCTAAGTAACCGTTCCAAAATTCCTGGTAAGGAGTATAAACCGAATCTGCAAACACCTTTTTTCGTGTGCTTGAATCTGCATTTTGATAACGTTCCATCAAACGGATTTGTGTTTGAGAAAGATCCGTTAACTCCAGGGAATTCTGGGAATAGATGGAACAGCTGAAAAGCAAAGCCATCAGAAGTAAGTGAAGTTTCATGATGTTTTTCATGCTATGACGATTGAATGGTACAATAAGTTACAGAAAGGAGAAAAGTTGGTTTGTTTTACAAATAGACATCCCGCAGTGGGGGACAAGTTGTGTCTATTAGCCCAGTGGCAGTAAGGGTTTTGATGCTATTCCCGGATTCTTCAGGGCGGATTCAATCGGTTTTCTCTAACAAGTTTCTTAAAGTCAAAACATGCGACAAAAAAACAATGGGAACAATATAAGCGGGAAGAAGTGCAAACGGAAATTTCAGCAAGGCAATGTTCGGTTGATCAAAACCAATTAGTTGAATTGGCAAAGGAGAAGAAAGAATTGCGATCAGCACAATGGTTGTCAGGAGAAAGATTCCGGCAATATTCCAAACGATGAAAAAGGGACGAGCCGGATTTTTTCGGGTAATGATGAGATAGAGCAATAGAAAAATAGCCGTTATTCCCATCAGAATATCGAAGTTCCAACCCCGAAATGTCATTAGAACGGGAATTTGCTTGTTTAAGAAAAGTTGATACAATACAAGTTCTACCGGCAGCCGAAGCAGGTGAACTGCCAATAGAAATTCCTGTTTTAGATGAGTTGTTTTCAGTTTTTTATAAAACCAAAATGAAAGTCCGATTCCGGGAATAATCACCAAAAGAAATCTTGGCGGGCGGGCTGTTGTGTCTTCAAAATAACCTGTTACTGAAATCAGAGAAACAACAGTGATCCATAAAAAGCTGATGACCAAAACCTGTTTGTTCTTTCCGGTTCCGGAATAGAAAAAGCAAAGTGCCAAATAGGTAATGAAGATAAAAGAAACGGCCAGCATGGTAAGTTATTAAGATCCGAATTGACGCAAATGATGATCGGTGTGTTTGTAAACGTAATTTCCGATTTCTTCTTTGGTCATTGATCCGAAAAAGGGATGAACGAAAGTGTCATTTGAAAAGTAGGAATACTTGTTTAGCAGCTCAATCCACTTACTACGCTCTGCCTCAAAATCACCTGTTCCGGTAATTTTCAGTTGGGGATGAGTGGGTTCATTTTGTTTCATCGGAGCATCGTTCTTCAATATGTTTTTTAAGGACATACTACCGAATAAACGCCCAATAAACAAGCGTTTGTAGTGGGTTTCTCCCAAAAATAATTCCTCACTTAAAGTACAATGTTTCAGCATTTGGTAAGGAGTCATTTTTCCCCATTTCCGCTTGTTGTTTTGGTTCATGGAGTTGATTCGTCCTACTAGTTCTTCACGGGTTTCCAGATGGAATATTGTTTTCATCGCTCGTTTGTTTTATGGGGCAATACTACGAACGCTGGCAATAATAAAACTTGTCTTATGACAAGAAATCATTCTCCGGCAATTTCTTTCCGGATTCTGCTCAGTGAAGTATCTGTGATTCCCAGGTAAGTTGCAATGTGTTTCAACGAGATATTCTGAACAATGTGCGGTTTCTCCTGAATGAAGCGGAGATATCTTTCTTTGGCCTGATCGGCGATGATTGAAATGCTTTGCCGCTTCAGTGAAAAATAGCTGTTTACCAGGTTTGTTCGTCCCTGTTCTCTGAAACTTTGAATGCTGTGAAAGAGTTTTTGAAAGGTGTCAAAATCGAGTTGCCAGCATACGCAATCGGTCAAAGTCTGTATGTTTTCGCGGGTCGGATTTCTAAGAAAAAAAGAGGTCCAGTCGATGACAATTTCTCCTGCAGTATAGAAGTTGGTTGTAATGTCGTTCCCGTCCGTGTCAATAACGTATGAGCGAACAAAACCGCTTTCAACAAACCAATACAGATTTTCCACGTTTCCTTCCTGAAGCAGGTAATCGTTTTTAGAAAATGTGACTTGTTTGAAGTGGGAAATAATTGTTTGGAGTTCCTCCGAAGAGAAGCTGTTTGGCAGAAAGATGCTGCTTAAAAAATGGTTTTCAATCATCGCTGTTCGGTAAATTCATGTAATCAGCAAATTTATAGATAAACATCCCGAATTAGGGGAATAAGTTGTGTCTATTAGCCCAGTGGCAGTAAGGGTTTTGATGTTATTCCCGAATCCTCCACGGCGGATCAATCCGGTTTTCCCCGGCAAAGAACAAAATCAGTTGGTTTCCATCTGGATCTTTCAGATAAGCTTCGCGCCACAACCAGGTTTGATCTTTCGGAAGTTGGTCAAAAACAAGACCTTTTCGGATCAGTTCTTCTACTTTTTCGTCCAGGTTTTCACATTCAAAATAAACGGAAATGCCAGCTCCCGAGGGGAGCTCTTCAACCAGATGGACGGAAAAAGTAGCATTTCCATCCGGGCAAAGAAAGCGGGCATAATGCGGCGATTCGACAATCAGTTTCAAACCGAGTGTTTGGTAAAAAGAAATGGATCTTTGAATGTTCGAGGAAGGAACTGTAACCTGGTTTAAATTCATATATTCCGGGTTTATCAATTGAAATTAGCGATTTTTAGCGTCTTTTGATTTTACGAGCAGGGGATTCCAAATGGTATTTGTCGGCTTTTTTCCGGATAGGATCTCTAGAGCGTATAAAGTATATTCATTTTCGGATAGAACATTTTCAGAAAGATATTTCTTTAGAAGAACGTTTTCAGCATGAAAAGCAGCACTTAAATTGAATTTCCAAACACCCTTTTCCTTGTTGAATTCGAATTCAATTAAATCTCCTTCCGGTGTTGCAACAACAAGGGCTTTTGCTTTTTGATCTTTTACAGATACCGTTTTTAATTTTACTGATGAACCGCTATCAGGACCTGCGATTGATTTGTTTGTTATATAGATACAGAATGTTCTTCCATCAAATTGAAGAATACTGTCTTTGTTGATGATTAGCCGGGTACTCAGAACGGTCATTTTATCATTCAAACTCAAATTGCTTACTTCCGTGCTGTCTGCGTATTTGACTTTTTCAAGGATGTATGAGTACCATTCGGCGGTGTTTTTATCCAGTAAGTTGTAAACCTCAACTCCATTTTTATCCAGAAGAGCTTTTTGATAAAGATCAAACGTTTTTACTATTTCAATACTATCCGTTGTCTGACTGTTAACATGATGACTAAAGGTAATCATGCCGGTAAGTAAAATGAGTTTTATCTGGTTGAACATATTGAATGCTGTTTTTGTCCTTATTTTCTCCCTGCTCTAATCTGTGCTGCAAGTTCTTCGGCCTGCTTTTTTGTAAAACTTCCGGAGATTTCTGTGGCTCCACCTGCTATTACTTCCCGTACCATTGGGCACGAAAGAACCTTTTTATCCACCGCAATGGCAATATAGCGACCAACATTGTAAGCGGTCATCATTTTCCAATTCTTAGAACCTTCCTGTGTCATTGTCAGGCTGATAATTGGTTTTTGCATGTAATTTGAGAAGCTCGAGGCTGCGTCGAGGATGTGCCTTCCGTCGATTTTTGCTTCACCACTTTTCGGGACTTTAACGGCATACAGAGCATACACTTTTTTATAGTTCAGGGTTTCTTCGACTCCGAAAGACCACATGAATTGAAGGTCTTCGGGAAACAGCTTTTTGACTTCGGGGTGGTCCAGGATGGAATTGACTGATTGGATGTCTTCTTCCTCTACATACCCGAATGCACCTTCACGATGAAAACTGACCCAATTCTCCAACCCGATGACGTCTTTCAATAATTCCTGATTTTCCTTTGAAGAGCTATCATTTTCATGAAACCATTTAGTTGCGTTTTGCCAGGAAGGGAGAATTTCTTCCCTGTTAAACGTTTCAAAAAACTGGATATTCAGGGGTTTGACATTTTTTAAATGCGAAGGCTCTGACACTGGTTCGGAAGAACAAGCGATTAAGAAAGCCGGAATAAACAGGAATAGAAAAAGATGCTTCATATGGGGTTGTTTGGCAATGTTTGACTTTTCGAAGATACGAATTATTGAAATGTCTTAAAATCAAAAGTGAGTATTTGACGATCCGGGAATCTCTCACTTCGGGTGGAAAAGGATGAAATTAACTATAAAGAATAATGCATACGGATCCTATTCCAACAAGAGCTACAAAGAAGAAATTCAATGCAATGAATGCTGGATTTGCAAGGATACAAAAGGAATGTTCTTCCATGAGGAAAACGGTAAAATCGCGCTTTAGTAAGCGTGGATAGAGACCTGAAAGCGTAGTGATTTTTAAGTGATGTTTTGAATAGGGAAGATTCCTGTAGATAATTTTTATTTTGTAAATAGGTCTTGCATTATGCATTTGAACAGTATGTATTATCCTGGCAGTTTCAAGAACCCCTTCTTTTTTGAATGTTTGATACCAGGATAGGTGCTTTATTTCCTGATATAGAAATATGACAAATGGAATAAACCAAAGCAAATCTGATTCTTTCATCTGGAATTTTAGTCTTGATTATTCTGGTTGCCCGAAAGTCAGCAGGTTATTGTCGGGATCGAGGATGGAAAATTCCCGTTGTCCCCAGGGCCGGTTTGCCAAATGGCCATTTGGGTGAATAGCAGCTGCATGACGCCCGGAAAATTCCTGGTAATCCGCATCGATATCGTTGGAACGAATGTATACCTGTCCGTAATTTTCTTTAGGATCCAACTCTTTGAACAGGAAAAAATGGATTTGAATTCCTTCTTTTTCTACCATGAGGTAATCCTCAAAATCGGCAGCACCAAAGACTTCGAAGCCAAGCTTTTGGTAGAATTCCAGGGTTGTTTGTTTTTCCCGCATAGGAAGTTTGGGGTGGATGGATGTGAGCATATAAAAAGATTTTAGAACTTGCTGTTCATGTAGGATACTTTATTTGAAGCATTTGGATTAGATAAGTCAATAATTTTATTCGTTCGATATAAATTATGATAGTTCTCGAATCTTTTTTTTCCAATAATACTATCAATGTAATTCCCACCGAAAAGATTGACTTCATAATAGCAAGAAACTGATTTGTTTTCAAAATTTAGATACTTTATCCTAACAAAAGACTTCAAATTACCGTATATTATGTCTTGTTTCTTGGTTAAAGAATCGAGTTGTTTTTGAAAAATATGTAGCTGTTTTTGATTTCTATACCCTGTGGATTCTTGTATTTCTCCTTCCGTTTTTCCAGTCTTGTAATTTGTGTTATAGTAATCAGGAACAATAAATTGGAAGATTTTTTGTTTATTATCTTTCATGTATGTAACATCAAAAAAAGTTGCAATTTCAATATCTATATTTTTAGCTTTTCCGGAAATTTTTGAAATACTTAAATAAGCTTCTTCATATAAATTGTTTTCTGGATTCTGAATTTGAGTTTGGATGATTTCAAAATCTGGAACTTTATCAAAAAGATCAGATTCATATTGTCTATTACTTATTTGATAGGATTTAATAGAAACTATTATTGCCATTATTGATAAAACAATGCTGCT